>CAMAGA010000205.1 GCA_945833955.1 uncultured Clostridia bacterium | reverse complement strand
CATGCCGATGCAAGTTTGTTGGTTATACTTTCATCTAAAGTTACCTTGTAATTGCTAACGTGCACGTTATTGTAGAAGCTTACAGTTTCTCCTGCACCTATGCTGAAATTACTGATAACGAACTCGTCTACATTGGCAGGGTTTACGCTCATTTCCACCCAACTTGTCGCTTTGCTGTAAATACTGCAATTTCTAATAGAATAATATACGGGTGTTTCGATTTCCGCTTTGTATTCCATATCGAATTTTAGCGTTTTAACGTCAAAGGTAAGTTTGTAAATACCCGCTTTTTTTACGTTAATTTGAATATCGTAACCTTGCTCTTTTTCTTCTTCGGCGTACTCCAAATCGGCGCTATCGCCGAGCGATGCGTATAAATCTTTATAGTCGTCGGTAACGATATAAAAATAATCGTCAACATAAAAGTACAAGTTATCGTAAACACGCTTATCCCCGTCAAGAGAGAAGTAGTCCATCTCCATAAACGCACCGTTTACTTCCATCCACAAAGAGAACCCGGGCGAAGTTTAGTACGTCGTATCTTCTTCTGCGATGAAATTCTCGACGTCAATATTTTCAGGCTCAACAACTTGAACGTCGGCATTATAGTCGGGAATTGTCGGAGTGCCTGTTCCCATATCGCAACCGACAAGAGATATTCCGCTTATAACAATCAGAAAAGTTGCTATAAAACATAAAAATGTCTTTTTCATACATATTCTCCTTTCTGCTTTATCGGCGATTAGCGAGATGCGTTGATAGATTATTCTCTTCAAGACAGAGGCTTTTGCAAATTTAGAAACCGTCTTTCTCCAATCGTATGACAATTCCGAGGCGACCTGCTTCCGCCACGAGTTCCGTGCGGGTGTGGAACCCTGTTTTAACAAGCATATTTTCAATATGCCGTTTTACCGTTCCGGACGAAATACACAATCTTTCGGCTATCTGCGCATTGCTATCGCCCGACATCATCGCTTTTAATATTTGCAATTCCCGTTCCGTCAGGTCGTGATTGGTGGTGTACCCGAGTTTTATACACGGGGTATTGTCCGGGTAGATATTCTCGCCTTGCATCGTGCGGTCCATCACTGCTAAAATGGTTTCCTGATTGACGTCTTTATACCAGAACGAATCCACCCCGATTTCTTTTGCTCGTTTGATCCACGAAAATTCGGGCATGGAAGTAACAATAATGATTTTGACCGACGGTACTTCTTTTTTTATCTGCTCGGCAGCGTCCAACCCGCTGCTGTTTTGCGCCGTACATACGTCCATCAAAACCAAATCGACCTTGCGCGTGCGGCAAACCGTCGGAGCAAGCGACGCGTCGGAAAGGGATGCAACGTGTACGTAATTTTCGCTTGAATTGACGAATATTTCAAATAACTGCTTGGGCATTTCCTGATCTTCTACAATAAGAACGTTATATGGCATTACTCTTTCACCTCCAATACGACGGCAAAACCGTCGTTATTTTCAACGGTCAGTTTTCCGCCAATATCGCTGACCATTTTTTCAAGGGTATGAAGTCCTCCTCCAAAGACGACTTCTCCTTCGCAAGTCCCGTCGTTTGCAAAAACGAAGCGACGAACACCATCTTTCTTTTGTACCGACACCGTCATTGTTTTTGCTCCGCCGTGCTTTGTTACCCTCCATAATTTCTGATCGTTGTCGCCTCGACTATTATATATCTATTCTTCCCAAAATGGTATAGGCTTTTATTTTTGTAATGCTGCAAAACTTTTGCTTTCCTGTTGTAATATCCGTCTGTTTCCAGTTCAAAATAGTTCCTCCTCTCTAATACTGATTTTATCAATGATATTGCGCAATAGCAAGCAATGAACGCTTGCATTGCGCAAGACATTACATTATCTTCTGAAACATATGGCGAACCTTATCTAAACGGCTGTTCGGGCGGCGTGGCTGAAACACAGGCTCGCCGGAAGTTTCCTGATACCCTTTTAATTCTGTAATACAAACACTTCTTCCATTTGTATAAAAATTCAAATCATTCCTATATTCACCGATACAACGGGCAGGGATTTCCCCCTTAAAAATAACTTCATCTTTTTCAAGTCTGGTTGATTCAATTATTGCGCAATACTTTGGTGCGTCATTATAAGCCCGTGAAAGATATTCCTGCGGCGCAAAAAGAGTAAAGGAAAGGTATGGTTCCAACAGCTGTGTTCCTGCTTTTTTCAATGCCTGTTCCAACACGATAGGTGCAAGAAAACGAAAATCAGCGGGGGTACTGACCGGACTGTAATAAACTCCATAATCAAAACAAATTTGGCAGTCTGTCACTCCCCAGCCATATAAGCCCTGCTCCATTCCATAACGCACCCCCTCCATGACGGCATTTTGAAAACTTTGGTTTAAATATCCGAGAGATACCTCGCTTTTATATTGTGTTCCGCTTCCAATAGGAAGCGGTGTTACAGTCAAACCAATAGATGCCCAAAACGGGTTGGGCGGCACCTCGATATGGATGGTGTGGCTGGCT
>CAMAGA010000204.1 GCA_945833955.1 uncultured Clostridia bacterium | reverse complement strand
TTTAAAATTCTGCACTTTTGCCGCATTTTCTTACCGGAATGCGGCATTTTTATGCTCGCCGCCGTTATGACAAAATAGTATTTATATCATAATTGATATAAGGATATAAAAAAATAACCTCTTCCCAAACAAAATAAAATATGTTATAATTACTGTGTACGGAATCCTATTCCGATTCCTCAAAAAATCAAAACAAACAAAGCAAATTCGTAGGAGGTTTGTATGGCAAGATTCACTTTACCCAGAGATTTATATCATGGCAAAGGTTCCCTCGAAGTATTGAAGACCTTTAAGGGAGAAAGAGCAATTATCTGCGTCGGCGGCGGCGCAATGAAGAGATTCGGTTTCCTTGACAGAGCCGTAGCTTATCTGCAGGAAGCAGGTTTTGAAGTTCAGCTGTTTGAAGGCATTGAACCCGATCCTTCCGTAGAAACCGTAATGCGCGGTGCGGCAGCTATGCTCGAATTCAAGCCCGACTGGATCATCGCTATGGGCGGCGGTTCCCCTATCGACGCTGCAAAGGCTATGTGGATCAAGTATGAATATCCCGAATGCACCTTTGAAGATATGTGCAAAGTATTCGGTATCCCCGAACTTCGTAAAAAGGCTCGCTTCTGCGCTATTTCTTCCACTTCCGGTACCGCTACCGAAGTTACCGCTTTCTCCATCATCACCGACTACTCCAAGGGTATCAAGTATCCCATCGCAGACTTTGAAATCACGCCCGACGTTGCAATCGTAGACCCCGACCTTGCAGAAACCATGCCCAAGAAGCTGGTTGCGCATACCGGTATGGACGCTATGACCCACGCCGTAGAAGCTTACGTTTCCACCGCAAACTGCGACTACTCCGACCCCCTTGCAATCCACGCAATCGAAATGATCATGCAGGACCTCGTTCCTTCCTACAACGGCGACATGGCCGCAAGAGACAGAATGCACAACGCACAGTGCCTTGCAGGTATGGCATTCAGTAACGCACTTTTGGGTATCGTTCACTCCATGGCGCACAAAACGGGCGCAGCTTTTGCCGACTACGGCGCACACATCATCCACGGCGCAGCAAACGCTATGTACCTGCCTAAGGTAGTTGCATACAACGCTAAGGATCCCGTTGCTTTGAAGCGTTACGGCGTAATGGTAGACTACATGGGCATTGCGGACAAGAGCGCATCCGATGAGGACAAGGTAAAGGCATTGATCGCTTACCTGCGCAAGATGAACGACGATCTGAACATCCCGCACTGCATCAAGAACTACGGTCTGGACAGCTATCCTTGCGAAAACGGCTTCGTTCCGGAAGACGTATTCCTGGCAAGACTGCCGGAAATCGCTAAGAACGCCATCGGTGACGCTTGCACCGGTTCCAACCCTCGTATTCCTACGCAGGAAGAAATGGAAAACCTGTTGAAGTGCTGCTACTACGACACCGAAGTCGACTTCTAATTGAGCAAGCAAAAAACCGTATTTTTTCTAAAAAATACGGTTTTTTAAATATACAATGATAAGGAGATAGATCTTATGTTACTACAAGGTAAAGTTGCCATCGTAACGGGCGGTACCCGCGGCATCGGCTATGCCATCGTCCGTGAATTTTTAAAGGAAGGCGCAATCGTTGCGCTGTGCGGTTCCCGTGCTTCCTCTGCGGAAAAGGCGGTTGCCGAACTGAAAGCGGAAAATGCAAATTGGGAAGTTTGCGGCATCTGCCCCGATCTTCTGGATTATGCAAGCGTGCAGGAAGCTTTTAACGGCATTTTGGAAAAGTACGGCAAAATCGATATTCTCGTAAACAACGCGGGCATTTCCGCAAGAGAACCCTTTACTTCCTACACGGAAGCCATGTTCGACAGCGTTATGGACCTCAACGTAAAGGGCGTATATAATTGCAGCCGTGCGGTAGTAGACGCAATGAAAGCGCAGGGCAGCGGCGTTATTTTAAACACCAGCAGTATGGTCAGCAAATACGCACAGCCTTCCGGCATTGCATACCCTACCAGTAAATTTGCCGTAAACGGCTTTACGCTTTCCCTTGCCAGAGAACTTGCACCCAGCGGCATCCGCGTAAACGCCGTCGCACCCGGCATCACCAAGACCGATATGGTCAAGGCATTGCCCGACGCAATGATTCAACCGCTCATCAACACCATTCCGCTCCGCAGAATCGGCGAACCGGAAGATATCGCCAACGCATTCGTATTCCTTGCCAGCGAAAAGGCAAGCTACATTTCCGGCGTAGTTTTAAGCGTAGACGGGCTGGCTCGCACTTAAACCCGACAAAAAGCCGAAACGGACCTTTTCCGTTTCGGCTTTTTTATAAATTCGCCTTCTTTCTCATTTTCGGTCCCGTTCGGCATAGCCAAAAGTCCGCATTCCGCCACTGCCGTATCCTTCCGAAACAACCTGCGCAACATTGCATTTTTTTATAAACACTTTATTATTGCAGTTTCAACTTACGTATATTTTTATAAATTATATGAATAATAATATAGGAAAGTACATTCCGAAAATAAGAATAGAA
>CAMAGA010000203.1 GCA_945833955.1 uncultured Clostridia bacterium | reverse complement strand
GCCGTATGCGACGAATCTGGACGTATCCGTGAGCAGCGTATAGAGACCGCCTTCTATCTTTCCGAAGGCGACCGTTTTATCGGAGACGGCGGTATGCGCCATGCCCCTTCGGTGCAGGGCGCGGATCGCCTCGAATGCGCCCTCCGCATATCGGCAGGCGATGGGGAGCGTTCTTAAATTGCGGATGGGGATAAATTCAAATACGCTCTCCCGACAGATCACGTCGTCCACGTCCATATCCGAGTAGAGCTCCTCGTTGTAAAAAAAGCTCTTAACCGCCTCTACGAATTCTTCCAATCCCGATCTCCTGTTCCGCAAATTGCGGGATATCCCTTCCTCCGTCAGCACGCAGTACTTTGCGTCGCTTCCCGGATCCAGCACGGAATCGTTGCGTTTGAAATTAAAATCGTAATATACTTTTTCCCTACGGTAAGTCTTAACGTAATAGCCGCATCGCGTTTCGATACAAAAATAGCCGTCTTCTATATAGTTACTCATACCGTTTCACCCGTTCCGTCTGTCGGGAAAAGGAACGTTGCGTCGTACTTTTCATACAGCCTTTCCCGCAATTCATATTTTTCAATGATTTCCTTCGCCTGCTTCCAGCTTTCCTCGGAAACGTCGCAGTTTTGCGGATAGTCGTTCTTTAAATACTTCGCACAGAGCTCGCCCTCGTTTTCGTTTAAGTACCGCTCCGCCGCTTCGCTGCAAACGGAAGCCTTGGCCGCTTCCGCAAGCCGTATATCCGCCTCTGCCGCACGGTAAGCGTTGCGGATTGCAAAAAGTCGCTCTACTTCCGCTCTGCGTGCAAGGAAAAAGCTTTCCGCCTCTTCGCCTGCGTCCGTATCGCTCCATTCTTCCGCCGTGGGTATCACCGTGTCTTCCGCTTCGCCCGTTAAAAAGCTTTCCGCCATGGAATGCGCAAGCCGTAACCCGCTATCCGCATCGCTTCCTTTTTTGTCCGCTTCTTTGGCAAGGTCGAGAATGGCGCAGGCGGATTTGTACAGTGCTTTTTTATTGCTCCGTTTTAGGTTTTCCATTTCCCGCACCGCCTTTGCCCGTTCGCCCGCTATGCCGAGTCGGAAGGCTTTTTTGCGGTAAGCCCCCGCCTGCGCGCGCACGATTTCCCGATTTTCCAAAAGAAGATTCTGTAATGCTTCCCATTTTGCGCCGTATTCGTTGAGGACGTTCCGATCGAATTTGGCGTCGTGCGCCATGAGCTTTTCGAGTATTTCCGTGTCGAGGTTGCGCATACACTGTTCCAGATCGAGCATCGCCTCCTGCAGGCGGGTGCGGTTCTCCTGCAACTTTTCTTCCGTTTCCGCAAGGGCGGCGTCGTTTTTATCCCGCAAAGCCGCTTCCTCGGCTAAAAGCTCCGCCCTTTGCCTTGCAAACGAGCCGTCCGCAAAGCGATAGGACAGAAAGATATTTGCCGCATTCCGCACGCATTCCGCCTTGCGCTCTTCTGCCGCGGCAATCTTTTGATTCCATTCCCGTTGCATTTCTTCCGTCATGCCGTTACTTTGCACCGCTTGCAGGGCAATCGAACGCAACGCTTCCTCGTTAGCGGCGCGCACTTTTTTGTACAGTTTGGAAACGATACTCCGCGCGTCGTCTATGAGGGCGGAATAGTCCGTTTCAAAGATATCCGATAGCTGCGCTGTATACTCCTTTCCGATGTCGGCAAGGCGCGCCTTTGCCATGGCGGCAAATTCGGGCACGTCGCAATCCAAGAGCGCAAACGCAAAGGTCATGCTGTCGTCCCCGCCGGAAACGGCGCGGAAGATCTGCTCGGATAAGTTCTTTTTGAAACTTTCCGCATCGGTCGACGCCGCCACGCTCTGCAAAAGATAATACTCCGAGTCGATATTGGCGGTGAATATGTCGAAAAAGCCGTCCGTTGCGTTGAACAGTACGCACGGCTTGGGGAAGCGCACGAGCTTGCAGTTCAAATGAAAGTCGGCAGAGAGGGAAATATTGTTGGTGATTCTCTCGTTCACCTCGTCGTCCGCAGTGATCTGCTGCATTCCCTTTTGCGGCGTGAATGCGTACCCACGGGAGTCGCCCGCCCAAAGGTAAATGACTTCCACAAAGTCTCCGCCCTCGGGTTCGTTCAAAAAGGCAGTCACGAGCGTGGTGGGCAGTAAGGAAAGGTTTTTCACCTTCATCGTGTTGATAAGGTGCGCCCGCTGCGCCAGATTATCCAGCTCGGTCAAAAGGAAGTCCCTGCACTCCTGCCCGACTTCCTCGGCAACGGCAGACTGATCTTCAGCGGCATGGAAGCGGTCGAAGAGCGTCTGAATTTTCTCTTCCGTATAATATTTGTACATCAAAGCCGCCACCATACGGGAAGCGTAGTATCCGCTCTTCTTTTTCGTCTTTAAGACTGCCTTAAAATCGTCCGGGCAAGGTCTGTATTCCCGAACGGGCAAGGGCGGATTGAGCGGAAATGCCGAGCCGTCCGTAACGGGGGGCTTATAAAACTCCGCAAAGTTGGAAAGGATATACGCCGCAAGTGCGCTTGTATCC
>CAMAGA010000202.1 GCA_945833955.1 uncultured Clostridia bacterium | reverse complement strand
AAGTATACTTATAGTATACTTTATTCTTTCGGAGATGTCAATAGCAATACGGCAACCAATTTAAAAAACCCGAAAAAAGTCGGTTCCGCCCTTTCGTTTGAATCACAGAAAAAAAGTCGGTTCCGTCCTTTCGTTTGAATCACAGAAAAAAAAGTCGGTTCCGCCCTTTCGGTCGGAATCGACTCCTGTTTTCATATTTCTTTTAGCTTTCTTTTTCAAAAAATTCGGAATAGATGGCGGCAATCGTCTTTTCGCAATCCTTGTTATCCACGCCGATGATAATATTGAGCTCGCTGGAGCCTTGGTCGATCATGCGCACGTTGATATGATTTTCGGAAAGCGCCTGAAAGAGCCGCCCTGCCGTACCTACGTTTCTGTGCATCCCGTGCCCTACGGTTACGACGAGTGCGATGTCTTCCACAATGCGCAGAATATCCGGGTTGACTTTGCGGTGAATGCCTGCCAGAATTTTTTCCAGCTTGCCGTCTTTCAGCCTTTCGCTTTCGATGACGATGGAAAGCGTATCGATGCCGGTTGGCATATGCTCAAACGAAACTTCCGCTTCCCGCAATACGGAAAGCACTTTTTCCGCAAAACCGATCTGCGTGTTCATCAGGGAATGTTCCACGTAGATGACGGTAAAGTTCTTCTTTCCCGCTATGCCCGTTACGATGTGTTGCGCGCCCTCGTACCGTTTGGACGGTAAAATCATCGTGCCCTCGTCCTCCGGGCGGAAGGTATTGCGGATATTGATGGGAATGCTCATTTCCCGCACGGGAATGATGCAGTCCGAATGCAACACGTTGGCGCCGCTATAAGAAAGTTCTCTCAGTTCCTTATAGGAAAGCACTTTGATATGCTTTGCCTGCGGAATGATGCGGGGGTCGCACGCAAAGAAGCCGGAAACGTCCGTCCAGTTTTCGTAAAGGCAAGCCCTTGCGCCGCGCGCCACGATCGCCCCCGTAATATCCGAACCGCCACGGGAAAAAGTTTTGATTTTTCCGTCCGCACCCAAACCGTAAAACCCGGGAATGACGGCGTGCGTATGCCCGATCAGGACCTTTTCCGCAAGTGCGTACGTTTCCTTTTCGTTCAGCATTCCCTCTTCGTCAAAGCGGATAAATTCCGAGGCGTCCACCATGTCGAAGTGCAGGAATGCCGCCATGATATTGGCGTTTAAATATTCCCCTCTCGAAGCGCAAAAATCAATGGTTCTGACCCGTTCCATATCCGCCTGTGTTTTATCTAACAGTGCGTCTATATCCATATCCAGCTTCAATTCGTGAACGATCCCGGTAAAGCGAATACGAATTTTAAAGAAGCTCTCGTTACAGTTGCCTGTTTTTTTGATTTCCCGATAACACGCGTATAAAAGATCGGTAACTTTCAGGTCCGCCCCGAAGCGCTTTCCGGGTGCGGATACGACGATATACCTCCTCGCTTCGTCCGCAAAGATGATTTGCGCTACCCTGCGCATGATATGACCGTCTGCCATGGACGTTCCGCCAAATTTACACACTTTAATAGACATTTGTCCTTTTCTCCGAATTCAGATGTATTTACCTTAATTTATATATTGATGATGATCACCGTGAAGAATGCCAACAGGAAGGACGTGAGCGCATTCAACCAATTTTTACGGAAGAACCGGGAAAACTTCTCTTTCCTCGTCGTAGCCGAATCTTCGTTTTCCTCGGAATACACTTCCATCCAATAAAAGCTCTTCAATACGTCTTCCAGATCCTCTCTTTCCTTTTGCGGATCGTCGGAAGATATCACTTTCAGATCCGTTTCCTTAGCGTTGACGTAACTGATTACTTTACGTTCCTCCGAAACGATGATGACGTTCACTTCCGCATCCCTTGCAATCCCTATAGCCGCACGGTGCCGCGTGCCGTATTTTGCGTCTACGTCCATATCCGCAATCGTATTGACGTAACAACCCGCCGAACGGATTCTGCCGTCTTCAATGATCATGGCGCCGTCGTGCATGACCGAACCGGGATAGAACACGGATTCGATGAGCCGTGCGGAAATTTCCCCGTTGATGTAAGGGCCCTCCTGCAACATGGCGTCTTCAATATCCTTTTCACTCGGTTTAAAGATGATAAACGCCCCTACGCCCGCCGTTTTCATTTCCAAAAGCGCGGTTGCAATGCTTTTGATATGTTGTACGGAACGCATTTTTTCTTCTTCGCCGGCTTCCTTTTTATTCCGCTTTGCTTTTTGCATAAGGTGACGGATTTCTTTGGAGAACAGAATGGCGATAACGGCGACCGCAACGAATACCGCTACTAAAAACATCGTATTGGGAAGATTTGCGTCGAATAAAATCAATGCGCCGGTCCCGATATAGACCGCAACGATTATCAATAATTGCGCTCTCGAACCGTTCTTGCGCATCTGACGCAACAAGAAAAATAACAGTACCGAAAAAGCAACGATTTGCAAAAAATAAATAAACTGAAATTCCCGAAAAAACTTTCCGATACTTTCCCAAATCATACCGAACTCACCTTCTTTTTTAGACCATTTCCACCATTA
>CAMAGA010000201.1 GCA_945833955.1 uncultured Clostridia bacterium | reverse complement strand
TAGTTGGAATCCTGCCGTAACTTTGGAGTAACTATTGCAAATTGTTTTTCTCTCCCTCCGTCACGGCTGGCGCCGTGCCACCTCCCCCATCAGGTGGAGGCAGGGCTGTTCCGATGCGACTTATAACTCTGCCCCGTCAGGTGGAGGCAGGGCAAAACCGATGCGACTTATAACTCTGCCCCGTCAGGTGGAGGCAGGGCAAAACCGTTAATTGCACGTTGTGTATTGCAAATTAACGTATTATTCCTGATGGAACTCGGTGCCGTCGTCGTTGCCGTTGCCGCCAAAGCCGTTCCCGCTGCCGTTGCCGCTCTGCTGATAGAGCTTGGTGAATACGGGGCTGACCTTGTTCATGAGTTCGTCGTATGCGCTTCTGATGCGTTCGTCGTCGTCGGAACCAAGTGCTTCCTTGGCGTCCTTGAGGGCGTCTTCCACCGTCTGCTTGTCGGCAGAGTCGAGCTTATCGCCGGATTCGGAAACGGTCTTTTCCAACTGGAAGATGATGCCGTCCAGCTTATTCTTGTTTTCTACCTTTTCCTTGCGCTTCTTGTCCTCTTCGGCGTAGCGTTCCGCCTCCTTTACGGCTCTTTCGATGTCTTCTTCGGAGAGGTTGGTGGAAGAGGTAATGGTGATATCCGTGCTCTTGCCCGTGCCCTTATCCTGTGCGGTTACGTGGATGATGCCGTTGGCGTCGATATCGAACGTAACTTCGATCTGGGGAACGCCGCGCGGTGCGGGCGGAATGTTATCAAGCGTGAATCTGCCCATGAGTTTGTTGTCGCGCGCCATGGGTCTTTCGCCCTGGTAAACGACGATTTCTACGCCCGGCTGGTTGTCTGCCGCCGTGGAGAATACCTGGCTGGTCTTGTAAGGAATGGTCGTGTTTCTTTCGACGAGCTTGGTAAATACGCCGCCGAGCGTTTCGATGCCGAGGGAAAGCGGCGTTACATCGAGGAGCAGTACGTCCTTTACGTCGCCCGTGAGGACGCCGCCTTGAATTGCCGCACCGACCGCAACGCATTCGTCGGGGTTGATGCCCTTGAAGGGTTCCTTGCCGGTAACTTCCTTCACCTTGGCGATGACTGCGGGGATACGGGTGGAACCGCCGACGAGAATGACCTTATCGAGTTCTCTGTAGGAAAGACCTGCGTCCTTCATCGCCTTGCGCATGGGGTCCACGGTGCGGTTGACGAGATCTGCCGTGAGCATATCGAACTTCTGCTTGGTGAGGTCCATATCGAGGTTCTTGGGCCCGTCTGCGGTTGCCGCAATGAAGGGCAGGGAGATGTTGGTCGTGCTCATGCCGGAAAGTTCGATCTTTGCCTTTTCAGCGGCTTCCTTCAGACGCTGCATAGCCATTTTGTCCTTGGAAAGGTCCACGCCTTCCGATTTTTTGAATTCAGCTACGAGCCAGTCGATGATCTTCTGGTCGAAGTCGTCGCCGCCGAGGTGCGTATCGCCGTTGGTGGCGAGTACTTCAAAGGTGCCGTCCTCGATTTCGAGGATGGAGACGTCGAACGTGCCGCCGCCGAGGTCGTAGATCATGACCTTCTGCCCCTTGCCGTCCTTATCGAGCCCGTAAGCGAGCGCCGCCGCGGTGGGTTCGTTGATGATTCTCTTGACGTCGAGCCCGGCGATTCTGCCGGCGTCCTTGGTTGCCTGACGCTGAGCGTCGGAGAAGTATGCGGGGCAGGTGATGACTGCTTCCGTAACCTTTTCGCCAAGGTAGCTTTCCGCATCGTTCTTGAGCTTGGTGAGGATCATAGCGGAAATTTCCTGCGGAGAATACTTTTTACCGTCGATGTCTACCTTGTAATCGGAGCCCATGTGTCTCTTGATGGAAATGACGGTCTTGGTCGGGTTCGCAACGGCGTTGCGCTTTGCGGTCTGACCGACGACTCTGGAGCCGTCTTTCTGGAAAGCAACGACGGAAGGGGTCGTTCTGGAGCCTTCTGCGTTGGTGATGACTGTAGGTTCGCCGCCTTCCATGACGGCTACGCAAGAATTGGTTGTACCGAGGTCGATACCGATTATTTTACCCATAATATTTTTCTCCTTTATATGATAAATTTTGATTTTTTGTGCATTGAGTTTTGGTGTTTGCGCAGGAATTTCGGTCTGCGCAAGGGTTCGTGCAATCCGTTTCCCGCCCCCGAAGAGCGGTAATGAAGTACGGGATAGGATATTTTCCGCCCCCCGAACGGGCGATGAAACGGAATCGCATTTATTTCATGCCCGAACGGGCGATGAAACGGAATAAATTTGGAATTGCTATGCCTGCCTCCGCCTGATACCTTGGAAGTTATAGTGAACGTGGAAACCGCCTGCCTCCACCTGACGGGGGAGGTGGCACGGCGTATGCCGTGACGGAAGGAGAGAAAAATCTCGTGCTTCCGTTTGCTTGCAATGCTTTCGGAAAGCACCTGTTTCCGCTTGCTAACTTGGAAGTCATAGCGCACATCGGAACCGCTTGCCTCCACCTGACGGGGGAGGTGGCACGGCGCCAGCCGTGACGGAAGGAGAGAAAAATCTCGTGCTTCCGTTTGCTTGCAATGCTTTCG
>CAMAGA010000200.1 GCA_945833955.1 uncultured Clostridia bacterium | reverse complement strand
TACAGAATCAAGATATTGACGCAATGAAACTTGTCTTGATATCTTTTTCGTTACTTTCCTAAAATCATTCCGTAAAAGAGGGCAATGCGATATGAAACAACATTCGTTAAAAAATAAATATAAAGAAGGTATATTGATTAATTTAGTACTCTTAATAATCGTTTATATACGCTGCGTTCTCCTTTTCGGATGCAGGGTTGGTGATTTACGAAATGCCGGAAGATTCTTCGGAAGAGGAATCCGAAAGCGGAATGCGTACGGGAACGGTCATTGACTACAAAGAATTGGATCTGGTCTGTGTTGCGAGATACAGAAAAATAGGGGAACTGGTTTCCATATACGTAATCAGCAGAGATTTTGACCCGTCGGAGAATGAGACGCAGAGCATAAAGTCCGATATTTGCTTCAAAGTTAATTCCGATCTCCTGTATTATTTCAATCGATATAACGTTCCCGTCGAGAATCTGCAGGAAACCATCTCCGATCTGAGAGAAAATATGAATCGAAATTGCAGACTGAGAAGTCGTTGAGTCATTGCGGATAGTTGTCAGTAAAATCCGATACTGCAACGTAACGTGCCGCCGAGGTTTTTGGGTTCGCTTCCAAACCTCGGCGGCTTGTTTCCGCCGTTTTTCCGCTTTTTCGCTTTTCCGCTTCTCTGCGCTCCCGTGGGGGGGGACCTATCGGGTTCTCTGCGCTCCCGTGGGGGGGGGAACCTGTCGGGCGGGCGCATAGCAACGAATGCGGAAACGGATACGACGGATCGATAGTAAAGCGAATAAAATTCCAAAAACGGAGGAAAAAATGCAGAACACGGCAATCATCGGGCAAAATTTTTCGGAAACGGAAGAGGCGAATGCGACCAAAACGGCGTACTACCCCTTAAATTCGGACAAAATCAGCGGTTTTCTCGCAGTGGAGTATACTGCGGAAAAGCTGGTGCGCCTTTCCTTTCGGGCGGAGCCTTGCACGGCGCAGGGCGAGCGGAGCGGATTTTCCGATTTGGTCCGTGCGCAGGTTTGCGAATATCTGGCGGGCGAACGCAAGGCGTTTTCCATTCCCTGCATACTGACGGGAACGGCCTTTCAAAAAAGCGTCTTTCGGGCGATTCTTTCCGTACCCTACGGCAGAACGGTGAGCTACGGCGACGTTGCAAAACAGCTGGGCAAGCCGAAAGCCGTCCGCGCGGTGGGCGGAGCGTTGCATCGCAATCCGCTCCTTTTCCTCGTGCCTTGTCATCGGGTCGTGGGGAGAGACGGCAAACTGACGGGATTTGCGGGAGGCGTTGCCCTGAAAGAATACCTGTTGCGGCTGGAACGGGAGAACGCAGACGCAGAATAAAGGCAGAGGTGCGGCAAGACGACGAGGTGTGCGGCAAGACGACAGAGTGTGCGACAAGACGAAGGGGCGTGCGGCAGGCGTTCGGTATAAGCGTGGGCGGTGGCGGCGCTTCGCCGTACGCCGTCATCGGCATGGTGTTGCTCCCGTTCGTCATCGGCATCGCTTTCGGGCTTTTGGCGGCGGCGCTGATGAAGACGACGAAAAGGAACGGACTCCGATTTTTCCTATTAATGCTGTTTTTGTTGCTGTCTGCGGTCGGCGGATTGCTCATAGACTTTCTCCTCTTCCGTTCGTTCACGGTCAATTATTTATTGACGGGCATGGCGTTCAGCGCAACGGTTGCGAATCTTTTGCCCGAAAAGGAGCCGGAGGGGGTACTCAGGCTGTACAATCCCATTCTGAATTTATCGCTCGTGCTCGTCATCGTCAACCTCGGTATGCCGCTCGATTACAGACTGATTGCCGGGGCAGGCGTATTCACGGTCGTCTATATTTTGTCGAGGGCGGCGGGCAAAATCGGCGGCGCGTATATCGGCGGAAAGATGACCAAAGCCGAACCGACCGTAACGAAGTATCTCGGCTTCACGCTGTTGCCGCATTCGGGCGTTTCGCTGGTGTTTACGGGCATCGCCACGACGACTTTATCCGCCGTCGATCCTGCGCTTGCCGAAATCGTGTCCGGCACGATCGTTGCGGCGGCGATCGTCAACGAGGTCGTTGCGGTCATCCTTGCCAAGTTCTCATTCAAAAAGGCGGGGGAAATTGCCGCAGACAATCCCGCAGACAATCCCGCAGACAATCCCGCAGACAATACGCCGAACGTTCAGGAAGTCCCGCCTGCGCAATCGTCGCATACGGAATAATCGTATAAAATACAGATAGATGCGCCGAAGGTCGGGGAAGACCTTCGGCGCAGTTTCGTTCGGGAAGGCGTTTGTCGGAGAGCAGTGCGGGGAAACGGCGATGGAGACCGTTCGGAGCGGTCCTTCGGCGGCGGTGCGAACGCCCGTAGGATTGGTGGTAATATCAAATCAGGTTGATTTCAGGCATAGGTCGGCGGCGGTGCGCACGCCCGTAGGATTGGGCGACGGTTTTGAAAGTCGGCGCTGCCTCGGCAGAATGTTTGCGCAGCAGACGGCTTGCGCATTCCGTGTATTTGAGAAAAAAGTCAAAAAAATTTTTCAGAAAACAGGCATATAGTATTGACAAATATAAATATGAGAAGTATAA
>CAMAGA010000199.1 GCA_945833955.1 uncultured Clostridia bacterium | reverse complement strand
GAATGGTCAAGTAAAAGCAGTAAAGGTAGAACCACTTTGCCTGACGGTAAATGGAAATTATACTGACCAGGTCGTTCAGATGAATATATACATAGATATTGACTTTGTAGAAATACCTTTCCCCATTTCCAATATGGATATCACGGTGGCAAAAGACACGTTGACTTTAAATAGCAACGCCTATAAGATATTGCCCGGTTCTTCTATTGAAGTAAAAAAAGGCGCAACATTGGAAATCGGCAACAAGTTTGCCGTATACGAGACGTTCATTCGTACTTACGGTTCCGGAAAAACTGTGGTTAACGAAAATAGATTTTTGCCTTGGCAAAAAGATCCTGCTACGCTGAAGGTTTATGGTAATTTGTGCATCGGTCAGAATAGTAGCGGTGAGCCTTTCGGTAGAACTGCATTCAGCGGATATATTCAGTTGAATCAGAATGATGATAATACGCTTGGTCAGGTAGCTATCCACAAACAAGCAACATTGCAGACCGCCTTCCAGGAAGCAACAGGCTATGGTGGTAAGAAAGAATTTGACCTTGTAACGCGATATACTTATGTCGATACTTTGGTAGACAATACTTCAACTAAGATATTGGTCAAAAATGATGGCTATTGGAAGTGGAAATATGTCTCGCTGAAAATAGGATATCAGTACGTATGGAATGGTGGAAATACAAAAGATACAATTGTGACGACCGACACGGTTAAAGTAATGGATAATACCGACGATAAGAAAGCAAACGGTTATCATGTAGTGGGTTATAGAAATTATTATTATCTGTATGACAGTGAATATTCTGGTAAACAGTTTGTTAGCTTCCAAGGCGGTACTTTCTATGCAGATGGTACATTCTCAGCTACGAATAAGAAAAACGAACCCACTACGGTTACACTTACTACATATAAGACAACATAAACAACTGCTTAAAAGCACAATAGTTTAATCGGAACAGGGGAAGAAACCCAAAGGGAGCTTCTTTCCCTGTTCTTTGACCTTTTCGGAAAAATCTTTCTATGGAGAAAATTACATTATGAAAAAGAATCTTGGATTTCAATTCAATAAAGGCGCAGGCGCTAAAAGGAAGGCGCCTTGGCGCAAGGCGCTCGTCATCACGGGTTCCGTGCTCGGCGGTCTCATCCTGTTGCTGGCAATCGCCGCAATTATTATCTGGAACGTGCTTATCACGCCTCCCAAGCCTACCGGGGAAGCGAAGCTCTTCGGCACCTACCATGCCGAAACGGAGCAAACCTACGTCTATCGGGAATATGAGGAATATTTTACGCAGGAAGCCACCTCTTCCATCAAATTGCAGAATGATAACTCGGCGCACGGCTACTATTTGTTCTACGATGCTTACAATATAATGGCTCACAAATTCTGCGGCGATTACGACGGCGTAACCGAGCCGGAAGTCTTAAAGGCGCAAATCGTGGAAAGCTTTTCCAAAACCGTTATCTACACGGAAGAAGCGCTTGCAAAATGCACCTTGAAATTATTCCTGCCCGTTTCGGAAATCGCCTTCCGCATAGACGAGGTCACCGTTACGGAGACTGCCGTGCTTTTAAACGGCACTCTGTTGCAGGAAGAAGAATCGCCCTTCTCCTTATCCGGCACCTATACGCAGGCGGAAAACGGCGCGCTCTCCCCCGTATTCACTTCGGAAGACGCAACGCTGAATATTTTAATTGACAAGGTATTCCGCTCTATGTACTACCAAAGCTTTGTAGACGGAAATAACGTTTACGTCAACGCAATCACTTTCCTCAGCAGCATCACCCTCAAACAATAACCCTTAAAAAGCTCCCCTGTCCAAGAGGAGCTTTTCTAAGCGGATAATCCTTACCCTTATTTAACCCCGCCCACCCGCCCATTAAAGGGGCGTTATCCCAAACCACACCCCAAAAACGGGATTCCGGGCACTTCCGGTGAATGCCGTCCGGGCGAGGGGCAGAATCGTATAGATATTTAAAAACGGAATATATAACAAAAAGAGCTTGGTTGTTTTTTTCGGAAACGCAATAAACGGAAAGAACAACCAATTTTTTTTATAGCATCTAAAAATTTTCCTTATAAATTGCGAAAAAGGGTTGACGGAATTCTCGTTATATTATATAATAGAGGGCGAAAAATAAGAAAACATAAGATAATTTGAGAAAATAATTTAAGAAAACAATTGGTTTAATTTGAGAAAGATAAATTGTCTGATTTAAGAAAATAATTGGTTTAATTTGAGAAAATAATTTGATAAAAAAATAGTCTAAGGAGATTAGAAGCTATGAGAAATCTGAACAAGAAGAAGGCGTTTACGCTGGTGGAACTCGTCATCGTAATCGCCGTCATCGGTATTCTGGCGGCTGTGCTCGTTCCTACTTTCAGCGGGCTCGTCAAAAAAGCCAGATACACGCAGGACGTAGCCTTGGTGCGCAACATCAATACGACCCTTGCGGTAGATGAAGTGTTGACGGGCAGCCCGAACGACGCCATCGAGTTGCAGGCAAGGATCCGTGCCTACGGTCTTTCCACCGAAACCAAGAGCGAAGGCAATTACCTCTTCTGGGATAAAGAGGCAAATCGGGTAGTTCTGGCAGGTCTGAAT
>CAMAGA010000198.1 GCA_945833955.1 uncultured Clostridia bacterium | reverse complement strand
ATATGCGCGCAGGACGCCCCCGTCACTATCTGTATCGATCGGGGCGGCGTTTCCGGGCGGGACGGTGCCACGCATCAGGGCGTATTCGACCTTTCCTTTCTGCGTTCCATTCCGAACGTGACCGTCGCTTCGCCTGCGGACGGCAGGGAGCTGGAATACCTTCTGGATTTTTCCCTCCGCTATCCGCATCCGCTCGCCATCCGCTATCCGAGGACTGCGCAGGAAGACTTCGGCAAATCCCAACCGATTACGGAGTTAAACTGGCAGATTTTTGAACAGGGCAAGGATATAGCCGTTCTGGCGGTAGGGGAAAGGGCAATCTCGCTTGCGTACCGCATCCGCTCGATAACGAACGTTCCCTTCACGCTGGTGAACGCCCGATTCGTCAAGCCGCTGGATGAAAAGCTCCTGCTCTCCCTTACGGAAAGAGTCGTCGTTACCATAGAGGACAACGTGCTCTGCGGCGGATTCGGGGAATCGGTTTCGGCATTTTATTCCCAAACGGATAAAACCGTGCAAAGCTTCGGCTATGCGGACGCCTTTATACCGCACGGCGACGTATCCGAACTCATGCAGGCATACGGCTTGAACGAAGCCGAAATATGCGAATATATCGAGTATGTCAAGCGGAGTTTACCATAAAAACAGGTAATTTATCATGCGATTAGATAAATTTTTAAGCGAACGGTACGCTTCCCGAACGAAAGCGGCGGAGGCGATCGAACAGGGGTACGTCCTTGTGAACGGCAAAAAGGCAAAGCCGTCCGACGAGATCGACGGCACGGAAGAGATCGTCGTCTCAAAGCGGAAAGAGGAGTTCGTCTCCAACGGCGGCTATAAGCTTGCCAAAGCCCTGCGGGATTTTTCCGCGAGCGTGCAGGGCAAAGTATTTGCGGATATCGGCGCCAGTACGGGCGGCTTTACCGATTGCCTGCTCCAAAACGGCGCAAGACGGGTGTATGCGTTGGACGTAGGGGAAAGTTTGCTATCGCCTGCGCTTTCGGGCGATCCCCGCATCGTCGTGATGGATCGGGTGAACGCAAGATACCTTGAAAGTTCGGACTTTCCCGAGCCGATCGACGGCGTTACGGCGGACGTAAGCTTTATTTCGCTCCGACTCGTCCTGCCCGTCATCGCTTCCGTTTTAAAGGACGGGGGAGAGGCGTATGCGCTCATCAAGCCGCAATTCGAGTGCAACGGCAAAAAGGATATAGGCAAAAGCGGCATCGTGCGGGATAGATCGGTGCATAAAAAGATCATCGCTTCCATCTACGACGCCTCTTTGGAATGCGGGCTTGCCCCCGTAGCCATTACCAACGCACCCTTAAAGGAACGCAAAAACATAGAATACGTCATCCGTTTGCAAAAGGGCGGTATGTGCGCAAATAAAGAAAGTATATTCAAAATTACGGAAAATCTGACATAGGGAGATAAACCACCATGATGAGAAATGCAAGACACGCTAAAATTTTAGAGATTATTTCTAAAAACGAAATCGAAACGCAGGACGAACTCTGCCGTGAACTCAACGCTCTGGGGTATGACGTAACGCAGGCAACCATATCGAGAGACATCAAGGAACTGCGCCTCTTCAAAGTAACGGGCGTAACCAAAAAATATCGCTATACCTATATCGACGATAACTTAGGCGCAATTTCCCCCAAAATGAAAAAACTCTTTCGGGAAAGCGTGATTTCCATTATCCCCGTCAACAATCTCGTCGTCATCAAAACGCTGGCGGGCAACGGCAACAACGCCGGTATGATCGTCGATAAAACGGACATCCCGGAAGTCATCGGCTCCGTCGCCGGCGACGATACGCTGCTCATCATTACCGCCACCGCAGCGGACGCACAAGCCGTCATCGACAGACTGAATGAATATTTGCATTAAAAGTTATGCTCGCAGGATTAACGATAGATAACGTAGCTTTAATCGAGCACGCCCAAATCGACTTTACCCAAGGCTTAAACGTGCTTTCCGGGGAAACGGGTTCGGGTAAATCCGTCATTCTCGACTCCATCAACTTCGTGCTCGGCGCCAAAGCGGATAAATCCATGATTCGTTACGGGGAGCAGTCCTGCTCCGTCCGCGCCGAATTTGCCGTCAGGGAAAACAGCGTCGCCTATAAGACGCTTGCGGAAATGGATCTGGAGCCGGAGGAAACCGTCGTCATTTCCCGCAAATACAATCGGGACGGCAAAGGCTCCATCAAGGTAAACGGCTGCCCCGTCAGCGCAACCATGCTCAAACGCATCACGCAGGAGCTGGTGGACGTACACGGGCAAAGCGAGCATTTTTACCTCTTACAGGAGTCCAACCAGTTAAAACTGTTAGATCGCCTCTGCGGAGAAAAGCTCTCCGCGCTCAAAGCGGAGCTTGCCGCCGTTTTAAACGCCGTCAAAGCCGACCGCCGTGCGCTGGAATCCATCGGCGGCGACCCTGCCGAACGGGCACGGCGGGCGGAAATTTTGCAGTTTCAGATAGAGGAGATAGAATCCGTTGCGGAAAAGCAAGGCGAAAAGCAAGCCTTGGAAGAGCGGCGCACCTTTCTTGCCAACGTGGGCAAAATATCGTCCGCACTCTCCGGCGCATACGCAAGCTTTTCGTCCGGC
>CAMAGA010000197.1 GCA_945833955.1 uncultured Clostridia bacterium | reverse complement strand
TCCTGAAAGTTATGAGCTCTGACTTCCGGTTCCTGAGAAGGCATCGGATTCTTTTTTAAGGACATATTCGGCATATTCTTTATTCTCCTTTCTTAAAGAGGTTACAAGCTTTATCATAAGCGTGTCTTTCAAAGTCGGCGTACATTCTGCCTCTGGACATAGCTTCGTCAAAGTCGACTTCGTATCCGTTGAAATCGGGGCCGTCTACGCAAGCGAACTTGGTAACGGGCTTACCGTCCCGGATGAGCGTGAGGCGGCAACCGCCGCACATACCGGTACCGTCGATCATGATCGGGTTCATGGAAACGGTACAGGGAATGTTGTAAGGCTTAGCGGCTGCAACTACGAATTTCATCATGATGAGGGGACCGATTGTAATGATCGTGTCGAACGTTTCGCCTGCGGCAAGCATTTCGTTGAGGGGAACGCATACGTTGCCGTGTCTGCCGTAGGAACCGTCGTCGGTCATGACGTGCAATCTGTCGGATGCCGCACGGAATTCGTCTTCGAGGATGAGAAGATCCTTGTTTCTGAAACCGATGATGGAAGTTACTTCCGCACCGAGTTCGTGGAATTTTTGCGCAACGGGCAAAGCGATGGCGCAACCTACCCCGCCGCCGACGATGCAGACCTTCTTTATACCGTCGGTATGCGTAGCGACGCCGAGAGGACCTACGAAGTCCTGAATGTATTCGCCTTCCTGCTTATAGTTCAACATCTGCGTAGTTGCGCCGACGATCTGGAAAATGATCTTTACGAGACCCTTTTCTCTGTCGCAGCCTGCAACGGTGAGGGGGATTCTTTCGCCCTCTTCGTCCACACGCAGAATAATAAACTGACCGGGTTCCGCCTTTTTTGCAACGAGCGGAGCTTCGATCTCCATCATGGTAACTGTCGGATTCAATTCCTTTTTCGTAACGATTTTGTACATAGATAATACTTCCTGTTCAATATATATTTTCAAGAAAAAACTTTCTTTTCAAGATAACCTTTTAAGACTGTACGTTCAATTAAACGCAGGTATAACCGCCGTCAACGGGAAGAATGACGCCCGTTACGTAGGAAGATTCGTCTGCCGCAAGGAAGATCGCCGCAGAGTTCAATTCGCCCTCTTTGCCGTATCTCTTCAGGGGAACCGTAGCGTTGGCGTACTGTTGGAACCACTCCGTTTCCAAAGTAGCGGCGGTCAGTTCGGTGTAGAAATAACCGGGGCAGATCGCATTGACGGTGATGTTATATTTGCAAAGTTCGGCAGCCATGGCTCTGGTCATATTTACCACGCCGCCCTTGGTTGCATGGTATGCAACGGTTTCCATGGCGGTGTTGCCTACGAGCCCGTACATGGAAGCGATGTTGATGATTCTGCCGTAGTTGTTCTTCTTCATGATGTTACCGAACGCTCTGGATACCTTGAATACGGAAGTTAAGTCGGTATCTACGGTGAACTGCCACTGTTCGTCCGTCATGGAAAGCGTGCCGGCATTTTCCGCAGAGCCTGCGCAGTTTACCAAAACGTCTACTTTGCCGAATTCCGCTTCTGCCGCCGCTGCAGCCGCATTGACGGATTCGGTGTTCGTTACGTCGCACTTTACGGGGAGAACTCTTACGCCCAAGCCACGCAATTCTGCTGCGAGCGCTTCCAACTTTTCCAATCTTCTTGCCGTGATGACAAGGTCCGCACCCTGACCGGCGAAACCTCTTGCCATCTGCGCACCGAGACCGGAAGATGCGCCGGAAACGACTACTACTCTGCCTTTTAAATTAAACATATAAAATTATCCCTCCTGGATAAAATAAATTTTTGTCAAAATCAGTAAACTTAACAGTAAACGCCGTTGAGTTTTATGAGTAATTTATTATAAAAGTTTATGCTTTTATTGCGAATGAACACTGCCGAAAACGCCGCCTTGCGCACTACCACCGTTGCCCCGCGGGAAAGCACTTTTTTTAACTTTCCGTCGCAGTAGAGCGCAACGTCCGTTTTGGTGGCGGAGAGGTCGAATTTTGCAACGGAGTCCTCGGAAAAGACGATGGGCGTGCGATGCAGAGCGTGGCAACACACGGGCGTGAGCATAAATGCACGGATGTCGGGCGGAAGCACGCTGCCCCCTGCCGAGAGCGAATAGGCGGTAGAGCCCGTGGGCGTGGCTACGATGACGCCGTCCCCCCGATAGGTGTCTACGGGGTTATCGTCTATGGAAGCGCCGATTGTGGTCATGCAGATGCCGCTTTCCCCGTAAATGCGGGAAAGATTGATTTCGTTGAGTCCGAAAAAGACTTCCCCCCCCGTTTCCACACGCACGATACTGCGCATGGTTACGGGGTAATCCCCGGAGAGCGCGAGCGTAATCGCCTTTTCGATATCGTCCTTTTCAAATTCGGCAAGGAAGCCCACCGTTCCGCAGTTGACGGCGATGATGGGTATGCCCGCCTGCGCCGCCTGCAAAGCCACGTTTAAAATGGTACCGTCGCCGCCGAGCGTAATCAAAAAGTCGCAAGGGAAAAACTCCCGTGCATTTTGAAAAACCGTATAGGTTACGTTGGGGCGGGAGTCGAGGAATCCCCGCACCGCTTCGAGATACTGCCCGATGCCTTGCGTCTTGTAGTTATAATAGATACCGAATTGAATCATAGGTCGTTTTATCTTTCAACCAT
>CAMAGA010000196.1 GCA_945833955.1 uncultured Clostridia bacterium | reverse complement strand
AGAACGGGCTCATTGGCAACGAGTACCCCTTCGCCCTGCATTCTTTGCGCAATCTGCGTGGTTTTACCGCCCGGTGCGGCGCAGAGGTCCAGCACCCGATCGCCGGGCTGTACGTCTAAAAGCGGCACGGCGGACATGGCGGAAGGTTCCTGCGAGTAATAGAGCCCGGCAAACCATTGCGGAAAGCGCCCCACCTTTTCTTCCGTAACGTAAAAGCCGTTCTCTTCCCAAGGAACGCTTTCCATGGCGAAGGGCGCAATCTTTTTAAAATCCGCCAAAGAAATTTTCAGCGTGTTGACTCGTATACCCCGACAGGCAGGGCGAGTATAGGAAGCCAAAAAGGCAGGCATTTCCTCCCCGAGCTGCGCTTGCATACCCTCTATAAATTCAGTCGGCAGTCTTTTCATCTTTTTATACTCCTTGCTCCCTGCGGACAGCTTCCATTGCAACCTCGTTACGGCTTCGTCGCCTATATCCCGATAGGCGCAACGGATAAACGGTGCGGAAGCGGCCATAAAATCGCTTTGGTTCTTTTCCGCCGCCTTGCCGCAATACTTGCAATGGATATCTATCATCCTATCCCGAACGCTTTCCTGCCCGTTTCTTCTTTTCAATTCTCTTTCCATCGTTTCGAGCGTCTTCTGATAGAGGAACGCCCGTTCCTGCCCCGTCGTCATGGGGACAACGTCGTAGTTATCGAGCAGTCCGTAGGATACGTCGTAACGGCAAAGCAATTCCGTAAGCGAACAACCTTCCGCTTCGCAGAGGGCTTTGGCAAGGCACATGGTGGCATAGGCGTCGTCCACGGCGCGGTGCGGCGTGAATTCTATGTGCATTTCCTGCGTTGCCCGTTCCAGACCGCACTGATGCGTAAAGTCTTCCACCCGTACCATGTACAGTTTTTGCGTATCTATGAACCGAAAGGAAAAAGAAGGCAATTTGTATCTTTGCGTCTCTAAGTTCAGATATTTTGCGTCGTTTGCGGTGGAATGTCCGCATACGAGGGTATCGGCGTCTTCCAGCAGCTTGCGAATTTCCGCATAGAAAGCAGGGAAGAGCGGCAACTCCTTGAAGGCGTCGTAATCGTAGGGTAAAACGAGGCCGTCCCTTCCCTTACGGTCGATCAGATGAAACCCGCCCTGCGGATTGATGAGCTTATCTTCTCTACGAATAATATTGAATTGTTCGTCCGTCAGAACGTATCCGAAGGCACATATTTTGGCAAACGTTTTGGAAACGCTGGCGCATTCCAGATCAAAAAACAAATATCGCATATTATCGTATTTCCGTTAAAGAACGGCAAAGCGACAAGCAAAGTCGCCCTGCCGTTCTCTCTTTTTCTACTTTTGTTTCGGTAAGATTTTTTCTTTACCGCCCATGTAAGGACGAAGAACGGGAGGAATATTCACGCTTCCGTCCGCATTCAGATGATTTTCCAAGATGGCAATGAGCATTCTGGGCGGAGCAACGACCGTGTTGTTCAAGGTGTGCGCAAACTTATTCTGCTTGCCGTCCTTATAACGGATATCCAGTCTTCTTGCCTGCGCATCGGTCAGATTGGAACAGCTGCCCACTTCAAAATACTTCTTCTGCCGAGGCGACCACGCTTCTACGTCCAGACTTCTGTATTTGAGGTCGGCAAGATCCCCCGAGCAGCATTCCAGCGTTCTGACGGGTACCTGCATGGAAACGAAGAGTTCTACCGTATAGTTATACAGCTTTTCAAACCATTCTTCGCTCTCTTCCGGCTTGCAGATGACGATCATTTCCTGCTTTTCAAACTGGTGAATGCGGTAGATGCCCCGCTCTTCGATGCCGTGCGCCCCGCGTTCCTTACGGAAGCAAGGGGAGTAACTCGTAAGCGTAACGGGCAGTTTTGCGCCGTCCACAATCGTGTCCTTGAATCTGCCGATCATGGAGTGTTCGCTCGTGCCGATCAGGTACAGGTCCTCGCCCTCGATCTTGTACATCATGTTATCCATTTCTTCAAAGCTCATGACGCCGGTCACTACGTCGGAACGGATCATGTACGGCGGAATGACGTAAGTAAAGCCCTTATCTATCATAAAGTCCCGAGCATAGGTGAGTACTGCGGAATGCAAGCGGGCGATATCGCCGGTGAGGTAATAGAAGCCCTGCCCGCTGACCCGTCTTGCGCTGTCGATGTCGATGCCGTCCAGTTTTTCTAAAATGTCCAGATGATACGGCACTTCAAAGGGCTTTTCCGCAGGTTCGAGGAAGCGTTGCCGTTCCACGTTTTCGGAGTCGTCCTTGCCGATGGGGGTATCCGGGGAAATGATGTTGGGAATGGACATCATTCTCTTTTTCTGTTCTTGGGATACTTCTTCCAGTTCCTTTTCGATTTGCGTCAGTCTGCCGTTGTTTGCGGAAACCTGCGCCTTGATTGCTTCCGCTTCTTCCTTCTTTCCTGCCTTTAAAAGTGCGCCGATCTGCTTGGAAAGGGTATTGCGGGAAGCGCGGATATTGTCCGTTTCCGCCTGTAAAGCTCTTCTCTTTGCGTCGAGTTCCAAAACCTCGTCCACGAGGACGAGCTTCTTATCCTGGAATTTTTTTCTGATATTTTCTTTTACCAATTCGGGATTATTGCGAATCAAGCCGATATCGATCATAAATACTGTTCCTCCACTGAATCTTTGCGTCTATTATACTCTTTTTTTTGACAAATGGCA
>CAMAGA010000195.1 GCA_945833955.1 uncultured Clostridia bacterium | reverse complement strand
ATAATGTGTCTATTGAATTGAGGGACTAAAAAGAGCTACCCCTCGCAGGAGGATAATATGAAAAAGTTTATGGCACTTATGATGGCAATCCTGATGCTGTGCTCCATTACGGTAATGGCTACCGCTTGCGGTGACGACAGCATCGTGGTCTACACCAACGCTTACTTTGCGCCTTTTGAATACTACACGGACGCCAACACCATCGACGGCGTAGACGTAGACATCATGAATATGGTCGGGGAAAAGCTGGGTAAAAAGGTCGTATTCAAAAACGTGGAATTCGGCATCATCATCGACGAGGTCAAGAAGGGCACCATGTGCGACGTAGGCGCGGCAGGCATCACCATCACCGATCAGCGCAAGGAAAAGGTCGACTTCTCCAAGCCGTACTTCACTTCCGTACAGTACGTTATTTACAAGGACAGCGACGCCACCGTTACCGACGCTATCCAACAGGACGGCGACGTTTCCTACGTACTCTGGGATAACCTTGCCGGCAAAAAGATCGGCGTACAGAGAGACACCACCGGCGATATCTACGTAGACGGTGAAATCAACGCCACCAAATCGAACCCCGATTACGGCTATAACGGCGTACTCTACGGCACGGGCGCAAGCAACATTGCTTACGAATCCGCACAGATGGCTGTCAGCGCACTCCTCAGCAACTACGTCGATGCAGTCGTGGTAGATAAACTGCCTGCAGACTACCTCGTAACCAATACCAAGGGCGTATCTGCCGTTGCTTTGTATTACGCAGGCGAAGAAGGCGAAGCCGATTTCCCCACCATGGAAGAATACGCTATCTGCGTAACCAAGGGGCAGGACGATCTGCTTGCAGCCATCAATGCCGTTCTTACCGAATTGGGGGAAGAAGGCATCAATAACCTCGTAAAGAAGCATATGGGTATGGAAGGTTAATCCGCCCGGAACATAACCGGAAAAATAAGCTGCGGTTCGCCGCAGTTATTTTTCGGTTTACGTCCGTCGCAATTTATAAAAAAAAGGAAATCAATTTATGGCATTTTTTGAAAATATTATGGGTATCTTTACGGAAAGCAAATACGTGCTCTGGCTACTGCAGGGGCTTGGCTACACGCTTTTGATTTCCGTAGGCGCCGCAGCTATCGGTCTGCTCCTCGGCTCGTTGGTTGCCATGGTCAATATTTCCCAATCCCAAAGTAAGGGCATGATGTTGTTGCGGACGATCTGCCGCGTGTATACGACCATCATCCGCGGTACGCCTATGGCGTTGCAGTTGTACATTATGGTATTCGTCGTGTTTGCAATCCGTGGCTTCCCCATCGAACTGACGGCAATCATCGCCTTCGGCATCAACTCCGGTGCCTACGTTGCGGAAAACATCCGTGCCGGCATTCTGTCGGTAGACCGCGGGCAAACCGAAGCCGGGCGTGCGCTGGGTCTGACGGGCGGCATCACTATGGTGAAAATCGTAGTGCCGCAGGCGATTAAAAACGTAATCCCCGCCATCGGTAACGAATTGATTGCTTTGATCAAGGAAACCTCCATCGTTTCCATGATCGGTATGTTCGACCTGACCGCCGCCGCCAAAAATATCGGCGCCGGACATGAACTTTCCAGCTATCTGGAACCTATGATGTGTGCGGCAATCTTCTATCTGATTATCGTGTATCTTTTGACGTTTGTCATTAAAAAGATAGAAAAGAAGTTGCGTGCAAGCGATAAACGGTGACGACTATGAAAGAAATACAGAATAACGATATCATGATCGGCGTTCGGGACGTCCATAAACATTTTGGCGAGTTACAGGTATTAAAGGGCGTAACCTGCAACATTCGGCAAGGGGAACGGGTCTGCATCATCGGTCCTTCCGGCAGCGGCAAAAGCACGCTTCTGCGCTGTATGAACCTGATGGAAGAACCCACCCGTGGCGAAATATGGTTGCAGAAGAATCTGTTGACAGCCCCCGACCCCTACTTATATCCGGACGTACTCCGCAAAACGAGGACCTACGAACGCCTGATAACGGCAGGCGAAAGCGACGAATCGGCACTGCGGCAGATTTTTGAAAACTCCCTCTTAAAAAAGCGGGAAGGCAAAGCGAGCCGTGTTGCGCTTTCGGCAATAGAAGCAAGCTGCCGCATGGACATCAACCACGCTCGGGAAAAGATGGGAATGGTATTCCAGCACTTCAATCTGTTCAATCATCTGACGATTCTTGAAAACCTGATTTTAGCACCCGTTCAGCTGAAAAAGATGACCAGGGAGCAGGCGGAAGAAAAGGCTATGCAGCTTCTGCAAAGAATCGGTCTGCGGGACAAGCGGGACGAATACCCCGCTCGCCTTTCGGGCGGACAGAAGCAACGTATTGCCATCATTCGCGCGTTGGCAATGAACCCCGAAGTCATGCTGTTTGACGAACCGACTTCCGCCCTCGACCCCGAAATGGTAGGCGAAGTACTGGATCTGATTCGGGATTTAGCCAACGAGGGCATGACGATGGTCATCGTTACGCACGAAATGGGCTTTGCCCGGGAAGTAGCGGATCGGGTTCTGTTCATGGATCGCGGCGTCATTCAGGAGGAAGGCACCCCCGAAGAGATCTTCAAAACCCCGAAAAACGCACGGTTGCAGGAATTTTTAAGCAAAGTGTTGTAAAAAGAAAAGGTATTTTAAAGCAAAGTTTTATAATATAAACAAGTAAGGCGG
>CAMAGA010000194.1 GCA_945833955.1 uncultured Clostridia bacterium | reverse complement strand
GCCGATTTTTCGGGCGGGAAAAATCGGCGGCGTACAATCATTTTATTTTCATTTTAGCCTGCGTTGTGCGTAATTAATTATATTTTGAGTTGACCCGCATGGCGTTTAAGATGGCGAGGACTGCCACGCCCACGTCCCCGAAGACCGCAATCCACATATTCGTGACGCCGAGTGCGGAGAGCACGAGAATCGCCAGCTTGACCGCAATCGAAAACCAGATGTTCTGCGATACGATGCGCATCGTCTTCTTTGCAATGCGCCCGGCAAGCGGAATGCCCGATAAATCGTCGTGCATGAGCACGATGTCGGAAGCCTCGATTGCCGCGTCGCTCCCCACGCCGCCCATGGCTACGCCCACGTCCGCGCGCATGAGGACGGGTGCGTCGTTGATGCCGTCCCCCACGAAGCACAGCACGCCGTCTTTGCCCTGCGATGCAAGGAGCTTTTCCACCTCTTCCACCTTGTTCTGCGGCAACAGCGAAGAGCGGTACTCGGTTACGCCCGCTTCCTTAGCCACGGCGGCGGCGATTCGCTCGTTATCCCCCGTGAGCATGACCGTTTTTGCGCCCATGGCGGAAAGCTCGGCAAGGACGGGCTTCGTTTCCGCCTTCAGTTCGTCCGCCACGACGATGGACCCGACGAACTTTCCGTTTTTTGCCACGTACACCGCCGTACCCACGGCCTGCGTCGGCGTAAAAGCAACGCCGTGCGCCGCCATCAGCTTTTCGTTGCCGCAAAGAATCGTATCTTCGCCGTTGCAAGCGATGATTCCCTGCCCTGCCACGTTGGTTCTTTGGTAGCCCTTGGCGATTTCGCCGCCGAGATCCGTATACGCCTGCACGATAGAACGGGCGATCGGGTGGGAAGACTTATCCTCCGCAACGGCGGCAAGCGCCAAAATGCGCTCCCGTTCGCTCTCGGGGGAGACGGCGCAGACGGCAAAGTTGCCCTTCGTCAGCGTGCCCGTCTTATCGAACACGAAGGTATCGGTCTTGGCGAATTTTTCCAGATAGTTGGAACCCTTGACCAAAATGCCGTAGCGGGACGCCGCACCGATGCCTGCAAAGAAGGAGAGCGGAATGGAAATGACGAGCGCACACGGGCAGGAGACAACGAGGAAGCTGAGCGCGCGGTAGATCCAGTCGGAAAAGACGCTCCACGCCCACACGCCGCTTGCGATGGAAATGCCGACGGGCGGCAGTACGGCAAGCCCCAGCGCCACCAGCACGACGGTCGGCGTATAGTAACGGGCGAACTTGGTGATGAAATTTTCCGCTTTGGACTTATGCTCGGAAGCGTTTTCCACGAGGTCGAGAATTTTGGAAACGGTCGAATCGTAGAAGGCACGGGTGACGCGCACCTCTATGCGACTCGTGAGGTTGACGGTACCGCTCGTGACCTCCTGCCCTTCCTGCAAGTCCCGAGGCAGGGATTCGCCCGTCAGCGCCTTGGTATCGAACGAGGACGCCCCCTTGACGATGACGCCGTCCAGCGGCACTCTTTCCCCGGGGTTGATGACGACGATTTCCCCGACAGCCACTTCCGAAGGGTCTACGACGATCTCTTCGCCGCCCCGAAGCACGTTGGCGGAATCGGGGCGGATGTCCATGAGTTTGGCGATCGACTTTCTCGATTTGCCCGTGGCGTAGCGTTGGAAAAATTCGCCGACCTGATAGAAGAGCAGCACGGCGCAGGCTTCGTCGAATCCTTCCACCGTCTGCCCCGACGCACCGCGGAAAATGGCGAGTCCGAATGCGCCCAACGTGGCTATGCACATTAAAAAGTTTTCGTCAAAGACCTGCCCGTGCAGGATGTTGATGAACGCCTTTCTGAGTACGTCGTAGCCGATGAGGATATATACGACGAAGTACAGTGCAAACGGCAACAGCCACCCGTGCCTGCCCGTAAGCGTGGCAAGGTCGAATATTTTATCCGGAATGAGAATTGCCAGAAACAGCGTGAAAGCAACGAGGATGCGCACGAGCATCTTGCTTTCCTTTTTGGACAACGACCCGATTTTCATAAGTTTTTACTCCTTTTATGTTTGATTTCTATACAAAAGGACGGGAGACTGCGATTTTTTTATTCGCCGCTCCCTTTGCCTGTGTACAATATACAATGTGCTATGGTTACCGTAAAGTGATTGCAAAACTCCGACTTTGCCTTGCGCTACCTTCCTTGAGGAAAGGGGGGACCGCTTGCGGTGGAAGGAGAGAAAAGTCAGCATTTGCTTTCGTATGGTTTAAGGTATGGAATAAGGAATTGTTATGCCCCTGCCTCCACCTGATGGGGGAGGTGGCAAAAATCTTTGATTTTTGACGGAGGGAGAGAAAAAACCGTAACTCTTCCATCTAACTCAAACTAACACCGCAAAGTCTCTCCCTCAGTCAGCTTCGCTGACAGCTCCCCCGTCAGGTGGAGCCTTCCGATCGTTGTGAATTCGCGCTTTACTGTAACGTTGGAGTCGACGAGAGCCTTCCGAGCCGCCGTAAATCCGTACCGTGCTGAATCTTTCAAGCGAAGTTCAACTTTGCTTGCCTTCCTTCTTCGAGGAAGGTGGCACGGCGCAAGCCGTGACAGAAGGAGAGAAAAAGTATTTGTAATGGTTACTTCAAAGTTATAGTAAGAGTCCGATCCCGCTTGCCTCCACCTGACGGGGGAGGTGGCAAAAATCTTTGATTTTTGACGGAGGGA
>CAMAGA010000193.1 GCA_945833955.1 uncultured Clostridia bacterium | reverse complement strand
CCCCACGCCGTCTATTTCCGTCAGCATGGATTCAAGATTCCGCTTGGAGTGCAGGTTTCTGAAATACGAAATGGCAAACCGATGCGATTCGTCCCGAATGCGCTGCAAAAGTTTCAGGCAGTAATCCCTTTTGTCGATGAGAATGCTCTCCTCCCGATGCGGCACGAATACTTCCTCCTCCCGCTTGGCAAGGGAAATCAGGTCTATATCCGTTACGCCCAAAGACTCGAATATCTTCTGCACTGCGGAAAGTTGCCCCTTGCCGCCGTCGATGATGATGAGGTCGGGCTTGGGGAAGTTCGCCTCTTCCTCCGTGTGCAGTTTGGAAAGTCTGCGGGTGAGGACTTCCTGCAAAGAAGCAAAGTCGTTCGCCCCCTCGACCGTCCGGATTTTAAAGCGGCGGTATTCCGCCCGATCCAGATCCCCGTCGGTAAACACGACCATCGACCCGACTTTATCCACGCCGGAAATGTTGGAAATATCGTAGCATTCCATGCGCTTGGGGTAACGGGAAAGACGTAAAATCTCCTGCAATCGGAGGCAGGCGTTCTTCGTCATGTCGTCCTTATGGCGAATCTTGTCAATCGCCCGCTCCAGATACTCGCGCGCATTGTGATGCGCCATATCCAGCAGTTGCCTTCTGATACCCTGTTTGGGATTGATCACCGTAACCGACTTACCGAACCGTTCCTTTAAGAACTTTTCGAGCAACTCCGCCTCGACGTATTCTTCCGTTATGATCTCTTCCGGCAGAGGGTGTCGGGAATAGTACTGCACGATAAACGCCGTCAATGCGTCCGCATCGGAAAGGGAAGCGTCTTCCAGCGCAAAGTTTTCCCCGCCCTGCATGATCCCTTTGCGGGTAATGAGCAGGTTGAAAGAGGAGTAGATATTGTTGCTTTCATAGGCGATGATATCCGCATCGATCGCCTGATTGATTGCCGTGATCCGCTTGAGTTTGAGTTTGGAGAGCATTTCCAGCTTTTCCTTGTACTTCATGGCAAGCTCGAACTCTTCGTTTTCGGCAAGGGCAATCATTTTGTTTTTGAGAATCTCCTCCGCGTCGGCGTAACTGCCGTCCAAAAATTTGAGTACCTTTTTGATTTGCAAGGCGTAATCTTCGGGGGAGATGAGTTTGGCGCAAGGTGCGTGACAACGGTGCAGATGGTAATTGAGGCACGGCTTTTTGGGTTTTTCCGTAATCTGCACGTCGCAAAGGCGCACGTTATAGGCAAGGGCGATGATTTCCAGAATATCCGCACAACGTATGCCGCCCATAAACGGACCGAAATACTTTTTGCCGTCCTTGGCGATGCGTCGGGTAATTTTCACCGTTGGGTATTCCTGCTTTACGTCCACGGCGATATAGGGATACGTTTTGTCGTCCTTCAGTAAAATGTTATAGTGCGGCTTGTACTTTTTGATGAGGTTGTTTTCCAGCGCCAAGGCGTCTATTTCCGTCTTGGTGATGATGTAGTAAAAGTCGTCTATGTTTTCCACCATAGCCATAACTTTATCTGTCTTGACGGAATTATGAAAGTACTGTCTGACCCGATTCTTCAATACCCGCGCTTTGCCGACGTATATGACCATGCCGTTTTTATCCAGCATGACGTATACCCCGGGGTCGTCGGGCAAAAGTTTGAGTTTTTCGTATATTTTGTCGTTCATATTCTTTTTTATTATAGACTATTTACGCACATAATGCAAGAGTTTTGCGAATTTTTTTGCAATCCACGGGCGAACAAAATTGTAAACTCCCTTTTACCTTGCCGATCACCGTACCGCACGTTTCCCCCAAAAAAGCAATCGACAAGCCGTTCTGCATACAACCGCCCCGAACCGCCCCCGAGTGCCCCGATAAGCAGACTCTCCTAAAAATACGCAAAACCATCCATACGCACTTTTAAAAAAGCAATCCACCCAAACTCCGCAAAAGGATAAGGCACGATCGGTCCGACAAAGCGACAGGCACTATTCCCGAACCGCAAAAACACGCCCAACGCAATAAAACAGGCTCGTACTTCTGAAAAATATTTGAACCCTGAAAAAACACGAACCCTGAAAAATGTATGAGCTATGAAAAAACACACGCACTCCTGAAAAATGCTTGAGTCCTGAAAAAACACGAACCCTGAAAAATGCACGAGCCATGAAAAAACGCACGTACTCCTGAAAATGCATGAGCCCTGAAAAATGTATGAGCTATGAAAAAATGCACGCACGAAAAAGGACGGACACGAAACACACTTTTCGTATCCGCCCAATACAGTTCTTGTTTATGGAAAATTCCCTCGAGGAATCAACACTTACACTCGTATTTTTCGCTTTTACCAACTCACTCACGAAATACTATCTATGATTCCCGAAATTGACCCGAATCTCTTTTTTCTTTTTTCCTTTTCCAAATATAGCAGTGGTTCTATATTCGTTTTTCAAAGATCGTTTTTTTATTCGACCCGTCCTCTTCCTTTCATTACCCTGAAATCTTTGATTGCCGTTCAACCCTTTTCTGGATTATCCCTTCAATCGAGAACTTTTATGAAATGAATAAAAGATACTCCGAAACTGTATTTCAAAGTCATTTGCTTTTAACCTAAACTCTTCCGCTCGTCCTTTTCCTCACACTTTCCCCTCGGCCTCATCTTTACGTCGCCTTTTATTTGTTTTATAGCTTTCCATTCTCTCTTTCTTTTTT
>CAMAGA010000192.1 GCA_945833955.1 uncultured Clostridia bacterium | reverse complement strand
CATCATGATGTCCATCAGGATAATATCGAAGTCTTCCTCTTTGCATTTTTTAATGGCGTCCATGCCGTCCACCGCTTCGTAAGCTTCGTTTCCTTCAAACAAAACGTATTCTTTTAATACGTTGCGGATATTTTCTTCGTCATCCACGATCAAAACCTTCATAACAGCCTCCTGTTTATAAGCATTTGTTGCCTGCCGTAACAAATTACGGGTGCAGGATAGTATTATTATATATTTTTCACTGCATTTTGTCAACGATTTTTAAAATTTTGCTTGACTTCTTTTTGCAATTGTCCTATAATAAAAATAAGAACATATGTTTTGTAGGAGAATTACGCTATGATTGATGCAGAACGGTTACGCATTTTGACGGAGAGCGCAAAGTACGACGTATCCTGCTCCTCTTCCGGGTCCGCACGGCAAAATAAGGGCGGACTGGGCAACGCCGCCCCTGCCGGGATATGCCATTCCTTTACGCCCGACGGCAGGTGCATTTCCTTATTGAAAATACTCATGAGCAACAATTGCCGATACCAATGCAAATACTGCGTAAACCGGGCGGACAACGATATTCCCCGCGCCACCGCCACGCCGGACGAGATATGCGAACTCGTCATGCATTTTTACAAGCGCAACTATATCGAGGGATTGTTTTTATCCTCGGCGGTATTCGATACGCCCGATAAAACGATGGAGCTCATGTGCGAAACGGTGATAAAATTGCGGGAAGTATATCACTTTTTCGGATATATCCACATGAAGGGAATTCCGCACGCCGATAAGCTCCTTTTGGAACGGGCGGCAAAATACGTAGACAGAATGAGTTACAATATCGAGTTGCCGTCCGAAAAGAGCCTGCAACTGCTTGCGCCGCAAAAGACCAAGGAAAGTTTGCTTTTGCCCATGAAGGAGATTGCCCTGCAAAAGCTGGACAGAAAGGAGAACAAGATACACGATCGCTTTCTGCCTGCCGGGCAGACCACGCAGATGATCGTAGGCGCATCTCCCGAAACGGATGCGGACATCGTTCGCCTTTCCGAAAGTCTGTATCGGAAATTCGGTCTGAAGCGAGTATATTATTCTTCCTATATGCCCGTCGTGCACGATTCGCTTCTGCCCGATACGGGCGCAGGGCTTTTACGGGAACACCGCCTGTATCAGGCGGATTGGCTGTTGCGATTTTACGGCTTTACAGCCGACGAGATTGCGCCCGTCGGCAGGAATTTAGAGGAAGCCTACGACCCCAAGTGTGCGTGGGCGATGCGGAATATGCAGCTCTTCCCCCTGGAGGTGAACACCGCCCCGCAGGAAATGCTGTTGCGCGTGCCCGGCATCGGTATGCGGGGCGCGCAGAAGATTTTGCAGGCGAGGCGGCACGGCAAGCTGGACTTTGCCGCCCTTGCCCGTATGCGCATCGTTTTAAAGCGTGCCCGCCACTTTATTACCTGTAACGGAAAGTTTTACGGCTCCGAAAAGCAGGAGACGGTTACCGCCGCACTCGCCCTGTCGGACAGCGAAAACCGAAACACGCAGCTTTCCTTTTTTTCCACGCCGAACACGGCACTTTCCGTGCTGACAGGAGAATTTTAATGCGGATTTTTTGGACGGACGGAAGCAACGACGCCTTTTTTACGGCGGTATTTTACGCTTGGAAGATAGCGGACGTACATATTACGAGCGCAAGCAACGTGCAGGCGGAACTGGGCGCGGAAGTTTGCAAAATAGTTGCGGAGAGCGATAAAGCGGAACGGGTGCGCAATCGCCTGTCCGCCATGGACGCCCGTATCGTGCGGGACATCGAGACGGCGCTGCTTTCCTGCGATGCGGAAAAGGAAGACAAGGCGTACCGCTATATACGCAAGATTATACAAAACGGAGCCAAGTACCGATACGCCAAGTCCGACCCGGACGTTTTAGCGTTGGACGATATGCTGCGCAAGGTTACGAACGAGGCGCATCTTTTCAAAGGGTTTTTGCGGTTTATAGAGAGCAAGAACGGCGTAATGTATGCGCCGTATGCGCCCGACCACGATATAACCTGCCTCTTAATGCGGCACTTTATATCGAGAATGCCGAATATTCCCTTCGTTATACACGACCAAAAGCGCAATAGAGCGGCGCTGTACAGTCCGCACCGAGGGTATATATTGGCAGACGTTTCCCAAAAGCCGGAAATAGTCGTTTCCGACGACGAAGTGCAACTGGAAGCGCTCTGGAAGCAATATTACCGCGCCGTAAACATAGAGAGCCGTCCGCATGAAAAGCAGATGAAGGGTTATATGCCCGTGCGCTATTGGAAATATATGCCCGAAAAAAACGAGCTCCCCAAACCGTAAACGGAAAGCTATGAATCGAACGCCGTAAATTGAACGCCTTAAATCCGGCGCCTTGCGGGGGAACAAAAACGAGATACGCAAATCGAAAGAGCGCACTTTATAAAGTACGCTCTTTTGCGCCGTGTTGAACCTTAGTTGAACCGTATCGGATTCGACGCCGCTATATGCGGTTACCTGCGTTTTATTCGACGGCGACGGCTTCCACTTCCACGAGCACGTTTTTCGGCAACGTTTTGACCGCCACGCAGGAGCGGGCGGGTTTACCCGTAAAGTACGTGCCGTATACTGCGTTGAAAGCGGCAAAGTCCGACATTTCCGCAAGGAAGCAGACGGTTTTGACCACCTTTTGCATAGAAGTCCCTGCCGCC
>CAMAGA010000191.1 GCA_945833955.1 uncultured Clostridia bacterium | reverse complement strand
AAGCGGCAATGCCGCTTCTTTTCAGCCGATATAAAATAAAAATCAGGTTCTTGCAAAAATGAGATGCTTAAAGAGCAAGCACCAAACGAGGTCTACCCAACCGAACACAAAACCCGTGAACGTAACTAAAATGGCAAACAGCAACGTAAGTACGCTCTTGTTGGTAATAAACGCCGACCAACGAATTGCTATTTCCAGAATCCAGTTGATACCGGGGATCAAAAGCAGAATGATTTGCGCCAGTCTGGGGAGGCTGTTGAACCATACCGCAATACCTTGATGTCTTGACATATGAAAACTCCTTTTATGATGATTCTACAAACGAAACGTCTGTCCGTATATTCATTATAGCATAGCTTTTCAAAAAATGCAACCGTTTTTTCAATAATCCTTCCCGAGCATAGTGCATGGTTTTTCCTTTTTTGGCTGTAATCGGTACAGTTACTCCGTTCTGCTTACGTTCTTAAGCGTAGGATATTCTCCTTCCGTATAACTCCAATATTTTGTACCCAAAAAGTTGTCGGCGGATAAAGTAAAACCTTTCAGGCTATCTGCTTTTTTCGCATAGATAGAACTCTCCTGTTCAGCCATGTCTGCTTCATAGAAAATATATGATGCCGTACCCTTATTATAACCTATCCACCTGCTTTCGCTATTTTTATTTACTGCCGCCACCTTGCCGCAAGCTTCCGCTTGGTTAGCGTAATCCGCAAATAGAGTATGGGAGACGGTACCGCCGCTGTTGTTATAGCCTGCAATACCGCCCACGTACGTAGAACCGCTTACGCCGCTGCCCAGATTATAGCAATGAAGAATCTTAGAATTGTTTTGACCGACGATGCCGCCCACGTACTGCAACGCAGAAGGGATTTGCTCATCCGCCATTCCCTGTGCGCCGACTTTGGAATATTGCGCCATAGAAGTCTGTAAAGTACCTGCGTTGAATCCGACGAGACCGCCCCAGAAGCGTAAGTAACCAATAGAGTTGTTATTCACGTTGAATTCGGTTTGATTCCAAGTTCTGCCTACGGCACAATGATACACTTTACAATACGCTACCGTACCGGCGTTGTAACCGACTGCACCGCCGATATGGTTTCCGAGTAAATTCGTTCCGCTTGGATTCGTATAATGCTGATAGCTTACACGCACCACTACGTCTTCCGCAGAACAATTTCTCAATATAGCGGATGCGGACACGTTCCCCGCCAGACCGCCGGCAAAACCTTGCTTTGCATATACGCAGATCTCTTTCGATTCATTCGTACTGGCGGTGACGGAGCATTGCGTTACCGTACCGGAAGCCAATGCGCCGACTAATCCCCCTACCTGAACGCTATCGTTATCGCCGGACGAGCCGTTGGCAACGATAGCGGACTGCAAGTATACGGAGCATTGCGATACCGTACCGGAAGTCTCTCCGCCATTCATATAACCGGCAATGCCGCCGACGTATTGCGTTCCGCCTATCACCTGCTCCACGGTTACCGTACACTCGGAAATCGTTCCCTTGGTTTCCCCGGCGATACCGCCTGCATAGTAAGCGTCCACGTCGGATGCGGCGTTGACGCCGAAGTTAAGATTATTGATACCGGATTGAGAAGTACATTTTGCAATCGTTCCGAAATTTCTCCCTGCAATGCCGCCGGCATACTTACGGGAGAAAACCTGATTTACATGAGATTCACATTCGGAAACAGTGCCGCTATTGACGCCGACGATGCCGCCTGCCGGTGCCCCGTTACTGTCCGTTGCCCACCCTGCAATGGAAGCATCCTGCGAATTAACCGTACAGTTCTGAATGGTACCTTGATTGGCGCCGGCTATGCCGCCTATCTGCAAACCGCCGCATATCGTACCCGTTACGGATAGAGTAACGTTTTTCACTTCGGCGCCCGCGGCGATTACGGCAAATAAGCCCACGTTCACAGCGCTTTCTGCTCTATAATCGGCGTGGAAATTACGGATAGAATAACCGTTTCCGTCAAAAATACCGCTGAATTGTACTCTGTTTGCGGTAGTTCTGCCAAGGACGCACCAGTTTGCAGACGGCAAATCGATATCGTTATGCAGTATATAATTGTCAGCCATCGTAACGGTTGCTTCGCTTTCCGTAGGTGTGCCCTCGGTTGCGCCGCCGATATGGCGGAGCCCCGTTGCCGTTGTGACGACCGTATACGTTTTTCCTTCGATCGTTTTGCGGCGTTCCCCGATAAACGTAACCGCATTATTTTCATCTACCTCTGCGGAAGCTACGCTTGCCTGCCAATCGGAAGGCGCAATTTCCGTAACCTGCTCCATCGTAATGCCGGTAAAGCTACCCGATAAAGTAACCGTTTGGGTTACCGTTTCCTTGTTCCAATCATCGTAGAAGCGCACGGTATACGTTGTGCCGACGGCTTCCGTAGTAACGGTAACCGTTACGTCGCCCAAAACCTCTACGGTATTGGCTTCGGTATCCACGTTTGCGTTCGTTGCGGCAAGATCCGTAATCGTAAAGCCTTCGCTTGCGGTAACCGTAAGGATAGTTCCGTATGCGACTTTTGCCCCGTCATTTAAACCGATTGCGCCGTTCTGCACGTTGAACTCGCCGTCGGCAAACTTCACCGTGCACTGCCGCACTCCCCCGCATTCGCCGCAAATGCCGCTTACGAAAGAACAATCCACCGTTGCCTTATCGTTGCAAATCGAACATTCCCGACCGTGCGTGTTGTTCCCGTTGGAAACGTATATAAAGTTGTGCTCGTGCGGAAG
>CAMAGA010000190.1 GCA_945833955.1 uncultured Clostridia bacterium | reverse complement strand
GGAATTGCCGGAGTTTGACCACCTGCTCGGTTGCGAGCTCGGCTACGTGCTATCCAAATCCTACTGGGGGCAAGGCATGATGCCCGAAGCCGTTCGGGCAGTCGTACAATGGCTCTTTACAACGCAGAACGTTGACTTTATCACCTGCAGTCATTTTTTGGATAATCCGCAGTCCAGACGAGTGCAGGAAAAGTGCGGATTTAGACACTATAAGCTGATTCCCTATGAAACGTCTTACGGAGTCGTGAAGGATTCGTGGCTTTCCGTTTTAACGAAACAAAATCAATCCTAAATCGGTAACCATCTACCGAACCGCGCCGTTACGGCGTGGTTTTTTTATACAAGGAAAGAGACGGTTTTTGCGACCGTCTCCTTCTTTTATCTTATTTGTGCATAATTTTATCTTCTTTCTACGCCGAGTTTGAAGCGCAGGTTGCCTAAGATTTTCTTTTCAAACTTTTCTACGTCGGACAATTCCAGCGCTTTATCCTTATCGGAAGCAAAAGTCAGGGAGAACGCCATACTCTTTTTGCCTTCCCCTACCTGTGCGCCCCGATAGACGTCGAACAGCCTGACTTCCGTGACTGCCTTGCAAGCGGAACGGATAGTCTGCTCGATTTCCCCGCAAGTGATCTCTTCGTTTGCAATCAACGCCAAATCCCGCTTGACTTCGGGCACGATCGGCTTGAACAGGAACTTTGCGTCGAACATGGAAGAGAGCAGAGCGTAGTCGAGTTGGGCAATATAGACTTCCGTTTCGATATCGTTTTCTTCGCATACTTCGTGGGAAAGTCTGCCCAGATACCCGAGTACTTTATTGTTGCATAAGATTTCCGCAGTCTTACCGGGATGCAGGAAGCTCCTTTCCGCCTTGCGGTAAGCAAATTCGAGGCGGAATTCCTTGGCGACGGCTTCGATTGCGCCCTTTGCCGTAAAGAACGTTTCGTTTGCACCGAATACGCCCATACAGAGCATGAGCCGTTCTTCCGGATGCTTTACGAGCGGCAATTCGTCCGCAAGGTAAATATTGGAAAGCTCGAACAGTCTGCCGCTCGGATTGCCGTTTTTCAGGTTGCGCAAAATAGCTGCAATCATGGACGGCGCAAGCGTGGTACGCATGACGGAGAGGTCCTCCCGAATGGGATTGATGATCCTGATCGCATGGCGTTCCGGTGCGTCTTCGGGCAGATGAATGAGGTCAAAATCCTTCGGGGAATAGAAGGAGTAGGAAACGGACTCATAGAAGCACTGCGCACACAACGCCCGCTTCAATTTCAGTTCGTTGCTCTGCGCTCTGTTCAATCCGCCGTTCGTAACCGTGGCAGATTTTAAGAACGTGTTTTCGATATGGTCGTAACCATACATACGGATGATTTCTTCTGCGATATCGGGGTAGCCCTCCACGTCCTCCCGATAAGGCGGAACGATTAAGGAAAGCGCATCGCCGTTTAAAACGGGTTGGAAATTGAGGTTTTGCAGAATGCGCACGATTTCCGCATCGGGAACGACGATGCCGAGCAGAGCGTTGATCTTCTTTACGGAAACGGTAAGCGGTCTGCCTGCAACGGAATTGCCCGTGCAAGCCACGCTTTCCACGTCCGTTACCGTGCCGCAACCGAGCTCTTCGATGAGGTGTAATGCTCGCTGCATGGCGTGGACGGTCGTGTATTCGTCGATACCCTTTTCAAAACGGGAAGAGGAGTCCGAACTCTGACCGAGCGAACGGGAAGTTTTGCGGATATTATCCCTTGCAAACTTTGCCGCTTCAAACAGCACTTCCTTTGTGGTATCCCGAATTTCCGAATTGAGTCCGCCCATGATACCGGCAAGCGCAACGGGCTTTTTGCCGTCGCAGATGACCAGATTATTCGTATTCAAAGTAAACTCCTTCGTATCGAGCGTAACGATCTTTTCGCCTTCGTATGCTCTGCGCACCTGAATGCGTTCTTCTTCCAGCATGGAAAGGTCGAATGCGTGCATGGGCTGACCCTGTTCCAACAAGATAAAATTGGTAATATCGACGATGTTATTGATGGAACGGATGCCGCAGGAAGCAAGGCGCTTTTTCATCCAGACAGGGGATTCCGCAACGCGGATGTCCGATACGTAGTGCCCGACGTAACGGGGGCAAAGATCGGGTGCGTCCACGCTTACGGAAATCTGCTTATCGCTATGGTGTGCGGTATACGAATAATCGGGTTCTTTGAGCGGTTTACCGAGTACAGCGGCGACTTCCCTTGCGATGCCGAGAATGCACTGGCAGTCCGGGCGGTTTGCCGTAACGCCAATATCAAAAATATAGTCGTCCAGTCCTACGATCGGGCGGATATCCGCGCCGTTTTCGCAATCCGCAGGCAACACGAGCAAGCCGTTGTATCCTGCGCCGGGATACATATCTTCGCTTACGCCGATTTCCACGCCGGAACAGAGCATACCGTTGGATTCAAACCCCTTCAACTTACCCTTTTTGATGGTAAACGTGCCCTTGACGGTAACGTGGTCCCGCTCCGTTTCGTATACGGTTGCGCCGACCAAGGCTACGGGGTATTTGCCGCCTGCCGCAACGTTATCCGCACCGCAACAGATCTGGAACGTACCCTTACTTCCGCAGTCCACCGTGCAGACGTGCAGATGCGTGCCCTCAATAGGTTCACAGGTTTTCACCTCGCCCACGACGACGTTTTGAACGTCTTTGCCGAGCGGAATCAATTCCTCTACTTCAAAACCGCAGGAGAAGAGCTTTTTTTGCAACTCCTCCGCAGTAACGTCTATATCTACGTAATCTT
>CAMAGA010000189.1 GCA_945833955.1 uncultured Clostridia bacterium | reverse complement strand
AGGCAGGCAAACCCCATACGCCCTATAACTCCGATATTCCCTCGAAGAAGGAAGGAAAGACATAACAATTTTTTTGTCAATCTCGGTAAACCGCATCAATACAGCTGCCGGGAATTTCTCCCTCCGTCACGGCTGAATATATTTTTATATTACATATCCGTCTGCTTCCGTCTTGCGGAGAACATAACCACGCCTGCCGCCAGCAACAAAAGGGAAGCCCCGCCGATGAACGCATTGCCCTTGAAGGCAACCGTGCCGCAACCGCTCTCCCGGATGTTGACGGTACTGCCCTTGGAAATGCGGATGATATTCACGCTGTACGAGTAAGCCGTGAAGTCAAAGTCGCCGTCTTCCACGTCCACCGTGAACGTTTCCGGCGCAACGTTTTCCTTCAGTTTGGTGTTCGTGACGTTCTTTTCCGTGGAGTAGAGTCTCGTGCAGGTGGCGGTTCTGCCGTAGCCTGCCGCAAGATTATCGATTTCGATATCTATCTCCACTGCACCGCCTTCCGTATTGACGATCTTGATGATGACGTCCCCGTTTTCCGCAACGCTCGCCACGTAGTAGATGCCCTCTTCCGTCTCCATGGAAGATTTTAAAAGCTGTCTGCCCTGATTGTTCATGAACAGCTTCTGCACGTAGTAGTTGACGGTTACGTAATTGTAATCGTTGCCGAAGTAGATCATGTCCGGGTTCCACTGCGTCCGTTCCGCGGCAAACAGCGGTGCGTAAGCCGCCATCTCTATGACGTCCCCGTTCCGCTCGATGCCCGTCATGAACGCCGCTTCGCAAAGAGCCCCGTACCAGATGTTTCTCGTATTGGAAGCGTACTCGCCGATGAATACCTTCGTGCCGTCGTGGTCGTAGGTGTAGTAATCCCTCGTGCGGAAGCCCTGACTGCCCATCGTCATGTTCTGTTTGCCGATATCGTAGCGGTCCGTGTTGGAAAGCAGCCAGTCGTTGCTCTCGTAGTAGTGCTCGTCCACCATGCCTGCGTAGTTGGCAACTTTTTTGTTGTCTTCCAGCTTATCCCAGCCGTAGGTGTCGTTGTTGTCCGGGCCGTTGGCAAGGATGAGTTCAATGCCTTCGTAGAGGGCGGGGTTGGTCTTTCTCTGTTCGTTGAAGGCTTCCACGAAGTAGCCGTAGTTTTCAAAGTACTCTTCCGACCACTGCTCGTTGCCGATGCCGATGTATCTGAGCTCGAAAGGCTCTTCGTGCCCCATATCTATACGCACTTTGCCCCACTTGGTGGAAGCGTCGCCGCGGCAGAATTCCACTAAATCCAGTGCGTCCTGTACGTACTTTTCAAATGCGGGCGTACCGGGCACGGCTCTCTCTATCTTCGGGCTCTGCGGTATGCAGGAAAGTCCGCAGTTTAAAATGGGCACGCCGAGGCAACCCAAGTCCTCGCAGAAATCGAAGTACTCGTAGAAGCCTACGCCGTAAGTCATGTAGTAGGGGTAGTCCGTCGCCGCCGTCAGGTTGCTCCAGATGTCCACGCCCTGCTTTCTCGTGGCAACGTTGCCCACGGTCGTTTCATTCTTGCCCGCAGTCGCATTGTAGTAGTTAAACGCCGCCCCGTCGCCGATGGAGTCCTTCCACGAGTAAGCGGTGGCTAAGGATTTGCCTTCCACCACGCAACCGCCGGGGAAGCGCAGAAACTTCGGGGTCATATCCTCCAGGAGCGTGGCAAGGTCCTTCCGAAGTCCGTTTTCCTTGCCCTTATACGTATCCTGCGGGAAGAGGGATACCATATCTATATCCACCGAGCCGCCCGTCAGAAGTTCCAGACCGAGGTTTTCCGCCACCGTTTCGCTTGCCGTCAGCTCTGCTTCGTACTTCGCCCACGTATTTTCCGTCTGTACGGTGAGCTTTGCTTCGGCGTACACGGTTTCCTTATCGGAAAGCCGAACGGTCACTTCCGTTCCCTTTGCGCCCTTCATAAACACGGAAAAATCATATTTGCCGTCTTTTTGAATCGCCATGCCGGCAGTGCTCTTGGTAAAGCCGCCGTTGCGCACGCCCGACAGCGAGTCGCCCCCGCTTTGTATGCGCAGATAGGTAGTGTTGGCGGTATGCAGAGCCGTGCCGTCGCTCTCGCCGTTGACGGCGTAGAATTCGGTATCTCCCACCTGTTCCCAGCCGAACAGCGGACCGTCGATGGCGTACTCCCCGTATTCAAAGGAGCGGTTTTCCACCATTTCCGCATACAGACCGCCGTCCACGGAATAGTTGATGTCCTCTAAGAACAAGCCGTACAGATATTCGCTGATATTGTAAGTCTTGTCCAGTTTCTTCGTGCTTGCGTCGATGGAAATCTTTGCGTCGGAATCGTCGTCCGCACGAACGGTCAGCTCTCCGCCCGTACCGGCCGCCGCTACCCCGAGCGATACGGAAAGCACGGCTGCGGCAAGCATACCCAGCCATTTCTTCTTCATCATTTTCACTTTATTACCTCCGAACGGCATCGGCGCTTTCTTTTTTACCGATTTTTACCGTACAGAATCATTATAACACATTTTTCCGCCTTTGGCAATACCTGTTTTTATATTTTTATAAAAGAACTTTTTGATTGCGGTTTATAAGGCAGGATAGCGGAAAAGCCAGTCGAAAGCAACGGCAAAGAGGCAGGGGCGATGTATTCACCTTACGGTTACTCATAGCGGCGGAATTTACGTCGGTTTACTGCCGTTTACCGTACAGGAGCAGGGGCTTTACGATTGCTTACTGCATTTTCAGGAGCGGTAGACTACCGTATAGCAGGGGCGCATTCTTTCTTTGTATTTTTATACAAT
>CAMAGA010000188.1 GCA_945833955.1 uncultured Clostridia bacterium | reverse complement strand
CTAAGCCGCGCGCCGTGAGCACCACGCCCGCCAGCATAAAGTATACCAATATTTTGCCTGCGGTCAGGTCCGTGATATTGATGATGACCTGCGCTATCGTGCAGATGAGCCCGCCTACGATAAACGCCTTGATAAACATGAATATGATCTCCCACGCTTCGTTCATAAACTTTCTCCTCTTTCCAAGCCCACGGCGTGCGCTACGCAGGGGATGCTTTCCCCCTGCCCCGAAGATATCGGGGAGAGCAACGCCCCCGTTGCCACGAACAGCACGCGGGTAAGCCCGCCCGATATCATTTTTTGATAGATATAGGAATTGAATACGACGGCGGAACACCCCGCACCGCTTCCGCCTTGAAATTCATCTTCGATCACGTTGTAAACGATTTCCCCGCAGTCCACATGGTTGGCGGAAATATCCACGCCCTTTTCCCACGTGAGGTCCTTTAAAATCCGACTGCCCAACGCACCCAGATCCCCCGTTAAAATCAGATCGTAATATTGAGGCGACCGCCCCGTCTGCTTTAAGTGGCGTAAAATGGTATCGGCGGCGGCAGGCGCCATGGCGGCACCCATGTTGTTTACGTCCGTTATGCCGAAGTCCACAACTTTGCCGAACGTAGCCGTTTCAATACAAATGCCCGTTTGCGTATCGGAAACGACTGCGCCGCCTGCCCCCGTAACCGTCCATTGCGACTGCGGCGGCCTCGTCGTGCCCAATTCCAGCGGGTAACGGTACTGCCTTTCCGCCGAGGAAAAGTGACTGCCCGTAGCGGCAATCACGTTGCGCATATAGCCCGAATCCACCAGGCACGCCGCCACGGCAAGCGCTTCCGCCATGGTGGAACACGCCCCGTACACGCCAAGGTAAGGTACGGCGATATCCCGTGCCGCAAAGCTGGAGGAAATGATTTGATTGAGCAGGTCGCCTGATACGAGCAGGTCCACGTCCGTCTTCATCAAGCCCGCATTTTCCATCGCCTTGGTGATTGCATAGGACAGCATTTTGCATTCCGCCTTTTCGTAAGTATCTTCCCCGAACATATCGTTGTCCAAGGCTTTGTCCACGTAGCGCCCCACTACGCCTGCACACTCCTTGGGCCCTGCAACCGTGCCCGTTGCCACGATCCGAGGCTTGTTTTTAAAAAAGATAGTATTTTCTGCCATATCTGTTTCCAGTATGTGAAAGACCACGCAGTCTATACCTTTTTTGTAAAAGAATATGCGGATTTATTTGTAAATATCCCTTTATAAAAAAGAAAATGACGGATTGTTATTTCTGTCCTTCCCAAAAATCAACTGATTATTTTTTCTGTCCTTCCTCCCAAAAAAAATCAACTGATTATTTTTTTCTGTCCTTCCTCCCACAAAAGAAAGCCGCAGATGGCTCTGCAGCTTTCTGATTATTACTTTTCATGCGATTGGAAGAGGAGCAAAACCGTGCGGGTATCCCGACGATAGACCTTCCAGACCTGATCTATGAGGCACTTTTTGCCGAACTTCGCCTTGTAACTTTCTATATATTCGTTCAGGATATCGTCCTGTCTGTTCATGACGGTTTCCAGAACGGCATTCATGAGCGCATCGGAATCGCATTTCAGCGCAATATAGTTTACGCCCTGATCGATGGACCAATCGGCGGCTCTTCTGTACTCGGCTCGATTATCCGCATGGATCCGTAAGCCGTTCTGCACGTAGTAGTTGCAAGCCGTTTGGTTGCATTCGTGCAAAAGGGGCAGAGCAAAGGGATTGCGGTCCAATCTGCACGTCTTTTCCACTTCCTGCGAAGTAATACAGAAGTAGTCGAAATTTAAAGTCGGCGCACTGATTTCCAAAACCGTTCCGGGGGTATCGTCCTTGGTCGGGTCGATGAAGTAATAGTCGCCTTCCAATTTGACAACGTTCCAATAATGCGTATTCTTTTCCACGGTAGCCGCATCGGCATTTTCCGAAATTTTATTGGCGATTTGCCCGGCAACGATGCCGCACTCGATCTTCCGGCTTTGCAAAAGCAACTGCAACGTTTTGGCGTAGCCTTGGGAATTTGCACGTTTTTCTACAATGCCGCCCACTACGTTGCCGGCGTTCCTTGCAAACGAATCGGATGCGTCTTCCCCGTCGGTAACGCACAGCTTTTCCGCTATTTTGCTATGGATTCGCAATGCGATATCGTAAGCGGAAGCGCCGTTATTTATTTCGTCCAAGGGCAGGAACTCCTGCATCTTGTTCTGAATCGCACTCTTTAACCGTACCCGTTCGGTTGCACGGAAGGTATATTCCAGATCGGCAACCAGCTTCTCCCCGTCCCGAACGACGGAATTGAATTTTCCGTTCCAGTAGAAGAACTCGGGATGATCGAAATAGACCGCCTGAGCCGCCTTTTCCGCATCCGCTTCGCCCACGCCTTCTAACAAAACGGAGTCTGCCGCATTCTGCACTGCCGTTGCAATTTGGTCGTATGCGTCGAATAGCTCGTAAGGCAAATTCTCCTTCCAGAAATAGGTCGGTTCTTCTAAGTGCGCTTCCCCTTCGGAATACGCTTCTATAGAGGTATCCTCTGCAAGCGAATCGTCCTCGAAAAGCGAATCGGTATCGGAGGCTTCCCGCACTCTGCCGAATACGATTTCCGGCTGGGGCGGGAATTCAAATGCGAACCCGACGTCCCTTCCGAATTTCGCTTGCAGATATTGCAAAACGTTGTTGTGCGTTTCCGGGCGCTTCATTTCTCCGATGAGGCGCTGGTATTCGCTTCCGATCGGTCCGCTCAGCGTAGAATAGAATTGCCTGTGATCTTCCGAAATCTTGTATGCGCCTGCGGCA
>CAMAGA010000187.1 GCA_945833955.1 uncultured Clostridia bacterium | reverse complement strand
CTACATAAGCAATTAGATAGTTGTCAAATAACTAAAATGGAACAATAAGGAGTAAGGCAATGGCACGATTAATCGCAGACAAGTATAAAGAATGGGAAGCGGAGTGCAACGAGAGATTCAATACGCTTAAAGCAAACGAAGAAGAACTCAACCGTATCTTTATTGAGATATACGGTTTGCAGGACGAGCTTACGCCCGAAGTGGAAGATAAAGACGTTACGGTACGAAAAGCAGACCTTACAAGGGAAATCAAGTCGCTCATTTCCTATGCCGTAGGTTGCATGTTCGGCAGATACAGCCTTGACGTAGAGGGGCTTGCCTATGCAGGCGGAGAGTGGGATAGCAGTAAGTATTCAACGTATATTCCCGATACCGACAATATTATTCCTATCTGCGACGACGAGTATTTCTCCGACGATATTGTCGGCAGGTTCGTAAAGTTTGTGGAAGTGGTTTACGGCAAAGATACGCTGGAAGAAAACCTGAAATTCATTGCCAATGCGCTCGGCGGCAAAGGGCTTCCGCGCGACGTTATCCGTGATTATTTCTTAAACGGATTTTATGCGGATCATCTGAAAGTTTATCAGAAACGCCCGATTTATTGGCTGTTCGACAGCGGAAAGAAAAACGGATTTAAGGCACTTATTTATATGCACCGTTATCAACCGGATACTCTTGCAAGGATGAGAACGGACTATGTTCACGAGCAACAGGCAAGATACCGCACGGCGATTGAGGGTTGCAATCAAAGTCTTTTGACGGCAAACAGCTCTGACAGGGTGAAACTTTCTAAAAAGTTGCAGGCATTAACGGCTCAGGCAGACGAAATAAGCAAATTTGAAGAAAAGGTGCATCACCTTGCCGATATGATGATTTCTATCGACCTTGACGACGGCGTAAAGCATAATTACGAGATATTTAAGGACGTATTGGCACCGATTAAGTAACACGGAGGAATGTATGGATACAGAGAAAGTATTGGCTGACCTTAACAGAAGGTTTGCGGCGCCATTACCTGAATTTTATAAACGTCGCATTATATTCTGGAAAGACGAGGACAGAGAATTTGAAGATAAACTCGATGAAATCGTCCTTGCAAATGCGAAGATGGTTGTGCTTACGGGGAACAACAACTTTGCTATAAAAAAACTGTTGACCGTGGATGATACTGTCAGCAATTTTCTCGTGTACGTTCCGTTTTCGTATTCCGATAACCTTGAAAACGATTGGTTATTGAATCTGGAACTGTATAGCGAAGAGTTCTATGCCGATCTCAATTCCATTTGGATGGATGAAATGGGGTTGCCCGTTTCTCCGATTCTCAGAAGTTCGGTCAGGGGTTATCATAAATTTTTCAACAATAAAGAACGCCGTGCAAAATTTTCTAACGTAAACAGGAATATTGCTACTGCCCCTCAGCTGCATTTAGCGGTTTTAACGGTTATCTGTGGAGAAAAAGAAGTTACGCCGAATGCGATCATTCGTGCTGTTCTTGCTGCCGGACTCGATACGGAAAGCAATCCGATTTACCGTGACATCGTTAATTTTAATGCGTCAAAACCGTTTTGGAGTTTAGTAGGGCAAACGACGGGGTATCAGAGCGACGAGCTGAACTTGTCCGATCTTGCCTCGCACATTTTGCTTACTGCACTTACGAGAACGATAAGAGAAGATAAGATTTCTGTCCTCGATTCGTTTATTTCTATTCCCCATCAGGTTTACTGTTACGACTTCGTTTCGGAATGGTTACATAATACCTCTAACGACGTTTTAAGAGATATTGCAAAGCAGATAGAGGACAAGCATCAGATGTATCGCCGTTTGAGCTTGCTCTCTGTCGAAGAACTTGCCGGAACGGAATTATTCCCGTGCGTGGACGATTGTATTCTTTATAAATTGATGGCGGAAATCAAAGACGATTTCATCCGTACCGATTCTATAAAGAAGATAGTGGAATTGCGCAGGACGACGGTTTGGTACGACTATAATCTCAACTATTACGAAGCAATTTATCAAGTTGCCGAAATGCAGGATTTCTATGTAAAGCACTCTACGGGATTTCACGTTGTTTCTGCAAAAGAAGTATGGGATTTATATACGTCTGAATACTACAAAATGGATTCTGCGTACAGGCAGTTTAATCTGCATTATACGAATTGCCTGAAAGAATCTAATCCTGTTCTTGACGATATGATAAAAGCCGTTGCGGACAAAGTTGAAGGATTGTATTCCGTGTGGTTCTTGGGCGAACTCGGAAACAATTGGTCTGATATTTGCGCTGACGAATTGAAAGAATACGGACGGATTAAAGGCGTACCAAGACAAGAAGATTTTTATGCAAGTAAAATCAGCAGAGCAGATAGCCGAGTCTTTGTGATAATCTCGGATGCAATGAGATACGCTGTCGGAGTAAGCCTTGCCGGGCAGTTAAGGACGGAAACGCAAAGTAAGGTTGAAATATCTTCTTGTCAAGCGGTATTCCCGACAATTACAAAGTTCGGTATGGCGGCTTTGTTACCGCATAAAACACTGTCGGTAGAAAGTAAAAACGGAGTGCTTTCTGTGCTTGCTGACGGAGAACCTACCGACAGCGGATACAGAGATAAAATATTAAAAGCGGCGCAGACAAATAGTGTGGCGCTTAAATACAGAGATATTATCGAACTAAAACGTGCAGAAAGGCAAGCACTTGTAAAAGGAATGGACGTCGTTTATATTTATCACGATAAGATAGACGAAACGGCACATACTTCTGAAAAACTTGTATTCTCTGCTTGCGATGAAGCCATATCGGAAATAAAGAATATGGTTAGAATAATCTGCA
>CAMAGA010000186.1 GCA_945833955.1 uncultured Clostridia bacterium | reverse complement strand
CGCTCTTCATAATAACTGTAAATTCGTCTGTCTGCTTCCGATATCGTGATTTTTCCTGCAATATGTTCTTTTGCGGTTTCTATTAAATACTCTGACGGTTTCAGCCCATCTACATCCTGCAATCCGATAGCTGTTTTCCAGGCATTACTCCTGTCAACCTTATCCGGCTCTCCCTGACGTATATATTCATTTAGTTCTAATCCCCAATTTTTATCTGCCAAGAATCTCACCTCATTTCTTACTTACAGTTTGATATTTTCTATATATCCATAAATTCCCCATATACCCTTTTTACTCAAAACGGGTACCGTTCTGAAAAGCCGGCTGCCCCCTATAAAATCAATCTTTCTTGGACAGCAAACAGAGCGTCTCCACATGCCTCGTGTAGCCGAAAAGGTCGTACGGGACGGCGGTTACGGTTTTATAACCTTGCTTCTCGAAAATGCGCAGATCGTCGGCAAGCGTTACCGGGTTGCAGGAAAGGTAAATCACCGTTTCCGCACCGAACGCCGCAATATTGAAAACCGCTTCCCGTCCGAGTCCCGCTCTGGGCGGATCCACGAAAAATGCCGTCTTCCCCGCAATGCGACCGCTCTTCCGCAATACGGAAAGCGTTTTGCCTACGTCTCCGCAAATCGGCTCTACCAGATGCGAAAGTCCGTTTTCCCTTAAGAGCCGCTTTTCGTCCTCCACGGCGGACGGCTCGATTTCGATGGAGATCACCCTCTTCCCCTGCCTTGCAAACATGGCGGAAGTGATGCCGATGCCGCTGTAAGCGTCGATAACGGTATCCGCACCGACCCTTTCGATTTCCGCAAATACCCGCTGATAAATGCGCTCCGCAAGCTTTTCGTTGACCTGAAAGAAGGAATCGGGACTGAGCGAAAACCGAACGCCGCAAAGCGAACCTTTCAGGCGCTTTTCCCCGAGTAAAAACCGAAATTCGCCCGCAAGTACTTCGTTCGTCTTTTGCGCATTGACGTTCTGCCACAGCGAAACGCTATCAAAAGATTTTTTCAGTTCCGCATACAGGAAGTCCACCCCTTTGAGCTTTTCTTCCGTAGAAACGAGGGTGAGCATGATACCCGACCGATCTTCCGTTTTTAGGCTCCTTGCCACGGCAAAACGGAGCGAGCCCTGCCCCGAGTACGGTATAAACACTCTGTTTTTATAGCGAGCCTGCCATGCCCGCAGCGCAGAGATGAGCTTTTCCAGCCACGGTTGGTGCAACATACAGGCGGCAATATCCGTTACCTTGTGCGTGCGGGAATCGAAAAAGCCGATCTGCGTTTTGCCGTCTGCAAATCCGAAAACGAGATGCACTTTATTGCGATAGGCAAGCTCCGTAGGCACGACTTCCTCCGTTTTGACGCCGAACGGCGCAAGCTTGCGCTGTACGAGCGCCTGTTTTATGGCAAGCTGTTCCGCATACGGCAACATCTGCAAGGCGCAACCGCCGCAATTTTCCGCATAGGGGCAGACGGCGGTTATGCGTCTTTCGCTACGTTTACATATCTTTTCCACGCTGCATACGTGTACGTTGCCTTCCGTTTTTTCCACTTTGCACCGAACTTCTTCCCCGGGCAAAGTGCCTTCCGCCACGTAACGCTTGCCGCCGACGTAACTCGTGCCCCGCAATTCGTCGTCTAACCGCTCTATCTGCAAGGTGATCCGCTCTTCGCTTCTTTTGGCGGCGGAAGAAGTTGCCCTTCTTTTTGTATCGTTTTGCATTTTCAGTCCTCGAATATGCCTCGGAACAGGGAAATATTCGCTTTCCGCATAATCCATTCGCACAAGCTGACGCCCTTGACGGGCGCAAGCTTATACAGTAAATTCATGCCCTTGGCATCCCAACCGAATACCTTCCGCTTTTTCCGTTTTTCCATTGCCCGAACGATTTTTTTGACCATTTTATCGCAAGGCATACTGATTTTTTGAATGATATCCTTCTTTTCCGCATCCACTGCCGTAGCCTGATTGCGGAAAATCTCCGTCCTCGTGAAGCCGGGGCAGATAACGCCGACGTGGAGCTTATCCCGTTTATGCTCGGCAATCAACACTTCCGAATAGCGCAAAAGCGCCGCTTTACTTGCGGAATAGTAGGTGATGCCCGGCAAGGGGCAAAGCGCGGCGGAACTGGCAATATTGTAGATCATCGGCTCCTCTGCGCTCTGCATAAAGGGCAGAACGGTCTGTATGCCGTACAGGGCGGAAAAGAAGTTCGTCCGCATCACGAGTTCCGCCATCTCTTCGGGGTACTTTTCCCACTTTCGGAAGGGCGGCAATATCCCTACGTTATTGACGAGCACATCCGGCACGATGCCGTTTTCCGTAAGATACGCCTTTAAAATATCCCAGTTTTCCCGCACGGAAACGTCAAACAGCAAATAGGAAAATTTTTCGCCCAGATTTGCCGCCATCTCCTCGCATTTTTCCCGATTTCTTGCTATGCCGATTACCCTGCAACCGTATTGTTGTACGAGCGTCGTGGCAATCCCTTTGCCCAGTCCCGAAGACACGCCGCTGATCACGACCGTTTTGGAAAACAACCTCTTATTCTTCATCTTCATTTTCTTCATTTTCTGCTTCTTCTGCATTTTCTGCTTCTTCCGCCTGCCCGAAAACCGTTTCCGAACGCATAATGCGCAAGGCTTCCCGTACGAACGCCAACGTATTTTCTGCATCCAGCATTTCTCTGCCTTCCTTACAAGCCTGCGGATTGCGGTTTGCACGCATTTTTGCCTTGGCGCGAACCAATTTATGCCCTGCGACCGCAAAAGCGATCATGTCCAGCAACAGAATGCCGCCCGTAACGCCGAGCAAAACGGCAGGAACCGAGCTGGTGGTTT
>CAMAGA010000185.1 GCA_945833955.1 uncultured Clostridia bacterium | reverse complement strand
AACGCCGTGACGGAAGGAGAGAAAAACAATTTGCAATAGTTACTCCAAAGTTACGGTAGGATTCCAACTATGCCCTGCCTTCCTCTAACGGGGTCAGAGTTATAGGTCGCATCGGAGCAGCCCTGCCTCCACCTGACGGGGGAGGTGGCACGGCGTCAGCCGTGACGGAGGGAGAGAAAAAAGTAAATCTTTCATTTAACTACGGCATTTAGCGCAAAAGTCTCTCCCTCAGTCAGCTTCGCTTTGGCTCGCTGACAGCTCCCCCGTCAGGTGGAGCCTTTCACAAGGATAAGTCTTTACCCTTTTATTTAATCCCGCCCACCCACCCCGAAAAAAGATGTAACACAGCTTTCCGTTCTGACTTCCGACATGGAGCTTTTCATACGGATACAATCCCTATAATCACGGTGTGCCGCCTTTTCGAAAGAATCGGAGTTATAAGGCGCACGAATACCGCTTGCCTCCACCTGATGGGGGAGGTGGCAAAAATCTCCGATTTTTGACGGAAGGAGAGAAAAACTCCGTCCTTTCGTTCGGCTGAAAGGATTCAGAAAGCAATCGCTATGCTCTGCCTTCCTTCTTCGAGGAAGGTGGCACGGCGCCAGCCGTGACGGAAAGAGAGAAAAGCAATTTGTACCACTTATCCCAACGGAAAGGTGCGGAAAGTCGGGGAAAGGTGCGGATTTGCGCGCCCCCCCTTGCCCCTCGCCGCAAATCCGCACACAAAAGCGGTTGATCCGACTTTATTCTATATAGAACGTTGGTTCCCGTGGCGGTCGGCAAGTTCCCGCTTGCCCGTGGGTGAGAAAAAAGCGGAAGGCGCAACGGTGTATTTTCCGCTCCCTACGGTCCGTTCCCGGATACCGTTATGCACGCACCTTACTTTGGTAAGGTTATATACAAATAAAGAACAAAGATACAGCGGAAGCGCCGCAGCCTTCGGGACGGTGGCGTTTTCAGCGTAAATATAAGGATTTTCGATTATGGCAGATTCTCCCAACTATTATGAATTACTCGGCGTAGAGCGCAACGCTTCCGTCGATGAAATCAAAGCCGCCTACAAAAAGATGGCGAAGAAGTACCACCCCGATCTGCACCCCGGCGATAAAGAAGCCGAAGAGATGTTCAAAAAGGTCAACGAGGCGAATCAGACCCTCACCGACCCCGATAAAAAAGCGGCTTACGACTACGAGCTCGATCATCCCGGCATGAGCGGTGCGGGCGGCATGGGCGGCAATCCGTTCAGCGGCATGGGCGGCGAAGGGTTCGGGGATATCTTCGGCGATATTTTCGGCGGTATGTTCGGTGGCGGCGGCAGGGCTCGCCGTGCCGATACGACAGGCTCCGACGTCACCGTCGAAGTCGAACTTTCCTTCCTCGACGCAGTCAAGGGCTGCACCAAGGAAGTGCGTTACTCGCACCTTACGGCGTGCCCCGCTTGTAAGGGTACGGGCGCAAAGAACGGCACGGAAGTGGAAACCTGTTCCAAGTGCCGCGGGCAGGGCGTGTTCAATCAAGTCCGCAACACCATGTTCGGCAGCATCGCCCAGCAAACCGTCTGCCCCGATTGCGGCGGTACGGGTAAACATATCAAGGAAAAATGTCCCGACTGTCGGGGCAGGGGGCTCGTCAAACAGGAGGCGGTCATCAATATCACCATTCCTGCGGGCGTCGATAAAAACAGCTATATGAGCAAGAACGGCGCAGGCAACGCCGGCGCAAACGGCGGCGCAAGCGGGAACCTCATCATTACCTTCCGCCTGCTCGAACACGAGCTTTTAAAGCGGGATAAACTGGACCTGCGCGTGGAAGTGCCCATTTCCTATAAGACGGCGGTGCTCGGCGGCAAAATCCTCGTGCCCGGCATAGACGAGATGATCGAGTACGAGATTCCGGAAGGCACGCAGCCCGGCACTACGTTCATTCTGCGCGGCAAGGGCATCCGCACGAATCGCGGTACGGGCAATCTGTACGTGACCGTCAATATCGAAGTGCCCACCCGGGTTACAAGAGACCAGAGCAAAAAGCTGGAAGCGTTCGACGATGCGGTCGATAAGCAGAAGCAGTGCAGTAAGATGCGCAACTTTGCCGACCAGACGGAACGCCTCTACGGCAAAAAACCGTACTAAGCGACGTGCATTGCAGGTCGCGGTGCAGGTTAGTGCGCAGGTCGCTGCGCACGTTACAGCGCAAAGAAGCGACTGTACGCTTGCAACGGTTGTCGTTTAAAGCGGTTGTCGTTTGAAAGGATTGTACAGTTGAAGCGATTGTACGCTTGCAACGGTTGTCGTTTAAAACGGTTGTCGTTTGAAAGGATTGTACGGTTAAAACGGTTGTCGTTTGAAAGGATTGTACGGTTGAAGCGGTTGTACGCTTGAAAGGATTGTACGGTTGAAGCGATTATCGTTTGAAGCGGTTGTCGTTTAAAGCGGTTGTACGCTTGAATCGGTTATCGTTTGAAGCGATTATCGTTTAAAGCGGTTGTCGTTTGAAGCGATTATCGTTTAAAGCGGTTATCGTTTGAAGCGGTTGTCGTTTGAAGCGATTATCGTTTGAAAGGATTGTACGGTTGAAGCGGTTGTCGTTTGAAGCGGTTGTACGCTTGAAGCGAATGTCGTTTGAAGCGGTTGTCGTTTGAAGCGGTTGTACGCTTGCAACGGTTGTCGTTTGAAGCGGTTATCGTTTGAAGCGGTTATCGTTTGAAGCGGTTGTCGTTTAAAATAATTATCGTTTAAAATGATTATCGTTTAAAATGATTATCGTTTGAAACGGATGTACGTTTAATATAATAATTATAGGCCGCCGATTTTTCCCGCCCGAAAAATCGGCGGCTTTTCGATAGAGTGTAACCGT
>CAMAGA010000184.1 GCA_945833955.1 uncultured Clostridia bacterium | reverse complement strand
AGGGATGCCGACCAGGTCCCGGATGACTTCCCCGGCAAGAATGAATCCTGCCACGGACGGCACGAATGCGTTGCTCCCCGGTGCGTGGCGGCTCGATTTTTCCACCTTCGGTCTGCCGCCGACGTTCAACGTATAACGGTTCCCTCCGATATTTCCCGTAATATCGGTATTATTCGCAGTGTCGGCGATTCCGTCGGTATCCGTCGGCGCAGCAGCGGATGCAGAACTGACGCTACCCGCAAAGTCAACGGAAGCAGCGGGGACAGTAGAGGCAGTAGAGACGGTAGAGACAACGGGGACGGTAGAGATGGTAGGGGCGGTAGGGGTGGGATCCTGCAAATCTTCCGCATCGGGCACGACCACGTTCATCGGGTCCTCGTCCGACCAAACCACCTTGAGGTGCGGTTGTATGTTTCGGCGGCGCAGTTCCTTACGCAATCTTTTCGCCACCGGGCAGACGCTCGTTTCGGACAGGTCGGAAACGCGGAAGCGCGTCGGGTCCAGCTTGTTCCCCGTGCCCATACAGCTGATTATCGGCACGTTCGCCGCTTTTGCCTGCCGGATGAGTTCGATTTTCGCCTTCATCGTGTCCAGTGCGTCCACGATATAGTCAAAGTCGGCAAGGCGGATGAGGCCGCTCGTTTCGGGCGAGTAGAACATCCGATAGGATAGCACGGTAATATCCGGGTCGATTTCGGCAATGCGTGCGGCGGCGACTTCCGTTTTGTACCGCCCCACGCTCCCGTGGGTGGCAAAAAGTTGGCGATTGATGTTGCTTTCGGTCACGACGTCGTCGTCCACAAGCGCCAGCGTGCCCACGCCGCTGCGGGCAAGCGCTTCCACTGCGTAGCCGCCCACGCCGCCCAGCCCGAATACCGCTATCTTTGCGCTCTGCAATCTTTGCAAAGCCTCTTCGCCGAACATAGACGCCGTTCGTTTATATTGCTCCTTCATGCGTTTTTCTCCTTTTTTTGTACCCTATTGTAGCGGCTGCGGTGCAAAAAGTCAAGTTTTCCTACGGGGCAGTTTATGCGGTTTGTACGGTTTCCATGATATCCGCGATTTGTACGGTTTGTATAATCCGTCCGCACGGATTATGCGGTTTGTACGTAAAGGATTGCCGCTTGCTTGCGCCTGTATGCTTCCGCCGCGGCAAACAACGGCGAAAAACCGCAGGATAAGGCGGATTTTTGAACGGAAATACCATTCGTTTTTTTTAAATTCACAGAACGAAAAACGGCAATTGTACAAAACGAACGAAAAACCGAAAAAAAGGACTTTGGAATTTGGGCAATATTCACAATATGGAATCAAAATTTTGTGATATTTGCTATTGAAATTTCGGGCGGTTTGCGTTAAAATATAAGTACCTGATAAAAGAAAATCCTAAGGAGGAAAAATAATGGCTGAACTTAAATTAAAGCACATCGACAAGATTTATCCGGGCGGCGTACAGGCTGTATTCGATTTCTGTCTCGATATCCGGGATAAGGAATTCGTTGTATTCGTAGGTCCTTCCGGTTGCGGTAAATCTACGACTCTGCGTATGATCGCAGGCCTTGAAGAAATCTCCAACGGCGAATTGTACATCGGCGACAGACTCGTAAACGACGTCGTTCCCAAGGACAGAGATATCGCAATGGTATTCCAGAACTACGCTCTGTATCCCCACATGACCGTATACGATAACATGGCATTCGGTTTGAAGCTCCGCAAAGTACCCAAGGCGCAGATCGACGAAAAGGTAAAGGCTGCAGCAGAAATCCTCGGCATCACCGACTACCTCGGCCGTAAACCCAAGGCTCTTTCCGGTGGTCAGAGACAGCGTGTCGCACTCGGCCGTACCATCGTTCGCGAACCGAAAGTATTCTTGCTCGACGAACCTCTGTCCAACCTCGACGCTAAACTCCGTGCACAGATGAGAACGGAAATTTCCAAGCTCCACGCACGCCTTGCGACCACCTTCATTTACGTTACCCACGACCAGATCGAAGCTATGACGATGGGTTCCCGTATCGTTGTTATGAAGGACGGTTTCATGCAGCAGGTAGATACGCCGCAGAACTTGTATGATTATCCCATCAACCTGTTCGTTGCAGGCTTCATCGGCACGCCGCAGATGAACTTCTTCAGAGAATCCACGCTGACCCTCGAAGGCGGCGAATATTACGTCAACTTCGTCGGCGGCAACAAGATTTGCCTGCCCGCCGCAAAGGTTAAACTCATCAAGAACCTTGCTGATTACGTAAATACCGATAAGACCTTCACGCTCGGCGTTCGTCCCGAAGATATCCACGCTGACCAGAGCTTCATTGCCGCTTCTCCCAAGACGCACGTAAAGGCAAGAATCGAAGTCATCGAAAAACTCGGCGCCGAAACGCAGATCTACTGCAACGTCAGATATGAAGAAGCTGAAGAATCCGTCGTTGACACGAAGGGTCAGATGATCGCTAAGATCAGCTCCCGTACCCCCGTTGCAAGAGGCGAAGTTATGGAACTTGCATTCGACGCAATGCACATCCACCTCTTCGATACCGAAACGGAAGCTACCATGCTGGAAAGAGACGATCACTATGAAGTAATCGCTGAAAATGCGGAAGCAGCTGCATTCGTTCCTCCTACACCCGCTGAAATGAGAGCAAGAATCGAAGAAGCAAGAAATGCTACCAAGGACAAGAAAGCTTGGTCCGCAAAGAAGTTCTCCGGTACTTAATTCTCGGCAACCCCGATTGTATTCGGATATAAAATCAGAATTGTTTCCAAAGCCGCACTCTGCAAAGGGTGCGGTTTTTTTGCGGACGGTATTTTTGGGGGAAAGATATTTTTGCGGATGGTATTTTTGGGGGGGAAGATATTTTTTGCAGACGTTTTTTGCGGATGGTTTTTTTGGGGGAAGATATTTTTTGCAGACGTTTTTTTGCGGACGGTATTATTTTTGGGGAGGGGTGCG
>CAMAGA010000183.1 GCA_945833955.1 uncultured Clostridia bacterium | reverse complement strand
ATTTTTTTCGGGAAATGATGCTCTTCCCGCGCGCATGGAACCATGCGCCGAACCGCCCGATCGGCTGATGGCGTCTGCACGGTTTTTTTTCGTGCGGCGAAATCGGCTTTTTTTCGTAGTAAAGGAGTTTTTTATGATATTCAGTATAGGACTCATTCTTTTTGTCGGATATCTTGCAGGCAGACTGTTTGCCAAAATACGTATCCCCGGACTCGTGGGGATGATTGCCGTCGGTTTCCTGTTCGGGCCGTATTGTCTTTCCCTGTTGGATCCGACCGTATTGCAGATTTCCGCACAGCTGAGGCAGATCGCGCTCGTCATCATTCTCACCCGATCGGGGCTCAATCTGGACTTCGCTTCTTTGAAAAAAGTGGGCAGACCTGCCGTGCTCATGTGTTTTGTGCCTGCTTCGGCGGAAATGCTCGGCGTTACCGTCGCCGCGCATTATCTGTTGCGCCTTGGCTGGTTCGAGGGTATGCTGCTCGGCGCGGTGCTTGCCGCCGTTTCGCCGGCGGTAGTGTCTCCCCGCATGATCGGACTCATCGAACGGGGACTCGGGGAAAAGCACGCCGTGCCCAAACTGGTGTTGGCAGGTTCGTCCGTGGACGACGTATACGTCATCGTTGCATTTTACGCCTTTCTCGGTCTCGTGCAAAGCAACGCTTTGCAGGTAACGTCGTTCCTGCTTATCCCCGTCTCTATTCTGCTCGGCGTTGCGCTCGGCTGTATCGTCGGGATTCCGCTGGCGTTCTTTTATAAAAGAACGAACCTGCCGCTTGCCGCAAACGTGCTCATCCTGCTCTCCCTGTCCTTCGGTATGATCGGCGTGGAAGAGCTGTTAAAGCCGTGGGTATCGGTTTCCTCGCTCGTGGGGATTATGGCGGCGGGGATGATTTTGCTCTTTGTTGCGGCGGATAAAGCCAAGGAAATCAGCCGGGGTTATAACGCACTCTGGACGTTCTTCGAGGTCCTCCTCTTCGTGCTGGTGGGGGCGGAGGTAAACTTTGCCTATCTTGCGGACTGCGGGCTTGCCGCCCTGGCGGTGCTTGCCGTGGGGTTATGTATGCGCACGCTGGGCGTATTTTTGTGCCTCGTTGCAACCGAACTGACAAAAAAAGAGCGGTTATTTGCGGCGATCGCCTATCTGCCCAAGGCAACCGTGCAGGCGTCTATCGGCGGCATCGCCCTATCCGCAGGGCTTTCCTGCGGCAACGTGGTACTCGTCGTATCGGTGCTTGCCATCGTCGTTACGGCTCCGCTCGGCGCATGGCTCATAGATACGCTTGCCCCTAAATTGCTGGACGCACGGCAAGCGGAAAAGAATTTAAAAGCGGGATTATAAATAGTAGTCCGGAAAACGTTGACAAATTGCTTCAAAGGATATATAATAGGTGTATCATAGGTTAATTGGGCAGTTTTGGGAAGAACGATGCCCATCGAGACAGAGGTGTGTATATGAGAACATTTTTTACCAGCGAAAGCGTTACGGAAGGGCATCCCGATAAGGTATGCGATCAGATTTCCGATAGCGTATTGGACTACATTTTAGAACACGATCCCATGGCGCATACGGCAATCGAATGTTGCGCCACGACGGGGATGGTATTGGTTATGGGCGAAGTTACGACGAGTTGCTACGCCGATATTTTGTCGATTGCGAGAAGAACGATTCGGGAAATCGGCTATACCAAAGGCTCCTTTTCCGCAGATTCCCTTGCGGTCATCACGGCTATTCACGAGCAGAGCCCCGATATCGCCATGGGCGTAAACAACGCCCTCGAAAATAAGCAGGCGGCGGGCACGCAGGAAAATCAGATCGGCGCAGGGGATCAGGGTATGATGTTCGGTTATGCCTGCAACGAAACGCCCGAACTGATGCCCATGCCCATCATGCTGGCGCATAAACTCGCTCACCGCCTGGCGCAGGTGCGAAAGTGCGGGCTTTTAAAGTACCTTCGCCCCGACGGAAAGACGCAGGTTACCGTGGAATACGACGGCAAAAAGGTCGTTCGGGTAGATACGATCGTTGTTTCCGCCCAGCATGACGATAAGGTAACGCAGGAACAGCTTGCCAAAGATATCCAAAAGTACGTCATTGCGGAAATCGTTCCTAAGGAACTGCTGGATGAAAACACGAAGATCTTCATCAACCCCACGGGCAGATTTGAAATCGGCGGACCGGAAGGCGATTCCGGACTGACGGGCAGAAAGATCATCGTGGATACCTACGGCGGCAGATGTGCGCACGGCGGCGGGGCTTTTTCCGGCAAGGACCCCACCAAAGTGGACAGAAGCGCAGCCTATATGGCGCGGTATATCTGTAAAAATATGGTTGCCGCAGGTTTGGCGGACGAAATGGAATTACAGCTTGCCTATGCAATCGGCGTGGCGCATCCCGTTTCCGTATTCGTCAACACTTACGGTACGGGCAAGCTTGCCGACGACGCGCTTGCGGAAATCGTGAAAAAAGAATTTGACCTTCGCCCTTATGCTATTATCCGAACGTTGGATTTAAGACGTCCGATCTATCGCAATACGGCGGCTTACGGGCACTTCGGCAAAGAAGAATTGCCTTGGGAAAGGACGGACAGAACCGCCGATCTTGCGGCGTATCTTGCACGCTGATTGCAAACGAGACGTTTTATTCGGAGTGAAGGAGGGAATATATGGCAGAAGAAAATCAAGCGGGGTATACTACCGGCAATAAAAAATGCCCGAAATGCGGCGCACCGCTCGGGAACAATATCATTTGTCCCGTGTGCGTAAGAAAGGAAAGAGAAGAGGAACAGAGCAAGGCAAACCCGATGCCTCCTGTAAATATATTGATCCCGCCCCCGAACGGCTATGCGCAAAACGGCTGGGGGAATCAACCGAATGGCTATGCGCCAAGCGGTTGGGGGAACCAACCGAACGGCTATCCGCAAAACGGCTGGGGGAACCAACCGAACGGCTATCCGCAAAACGGCTGGGGGAACCAACCGAACG
>CAMAGA010000182.1 GCA_945833955.1 uncultured Clostridia bacterium | reverse complement strand
GGTGATTCTGCCGACGGATCGGGCAAATATGGCCGACCTGCAAAAAACGGTAGAAGTGGATTTATAAATTCAGAAAATCAATACTATAGAGAGAGGTGACTTATGAAAAAAATCATCAGAACTTTTATCATCGTACTCGTGATCTTGCTGGGTACGATCTGGGCTTTGGTCAACTTTAACGTAGACGAAAAGCTCGGGGATTTGTTCAACAAAATCTTCGGTACGAGTACTTCTGCTTCCGATTCGAGCGAGCATTCCTCCGATTCGCACGATCATTCTTCCGATTCGAGTGCGGATTCGTCGGATAAACCTGCGGATATTACTACCGATACGCTTGCCATTCGCTTTCTGGAAGTGGGCAACCAATACACGGGCGACTGCACGCTGATTCAGATCGGGGATACGGAAGTGCTGATAGACGCAGGTTCCCGTAAGGGCTCTGCCGAAACGATCGTACCTGCCATTCGGGAATACTGTACGGACGGCGTTTTGGAATACGTAATCGCCACGCACGCGCATCAGGACCACATTGCCGGATTCGTAGGCACGAGCAAAGCGCCCGGTATTTTTGACAGCTTTGAATGCAAGACCATCATTGATTTTTCGCTGACCAACGCCACTTCCAGCATATACAAGGACTACATATCCAAGCGGGATGCGGAAGTGGAGGCAGGCGCAACGCACTATACGGCGTTGCAGTGCTGGAACAATGCGGACGGCGCAAAGCGTTCCTATACCCTTGCCGACGGCGTTACCATGAATGTCCTGTACAATACCTACTATGAAGTGGAAACTTCCGACGAAAACGATTACTCCGTTTGCCTGCTCTTCTCGCAAGGGTCGAACCACTACCTCTTCACGGGCGACCTGGAAGAAAAGGGCGAAGCGGAACTCGTCAAAAACAATACGCTTCCCAAGGTAAAGCTGTTCAAAGCAGGGCATCACGGCAGTTATACCGCAAATACCGATGCGTTGCTTTCCGTCATTCAGCCGGAAATCGTGTGCGTATGTTGCTGTTGCGGCAGCGACGAATATACGGACAACGTAGACAATATGTTCCCGTCGCAGGCATTCGTCAACAACGTTGCCCGCTATACGGATCGCATCTACGTAACCACCATCGTCACGGAAACGGGCTTTGCCTCCCTGAACGGTACGATCACCGTATATTCCGACGGCGGGGCGGTAAACGTTTCCTGCTCGGCAAGCTCGGACGTCTTTAAAGATACGGACTGGTTTAAAAAGAATCGAACGTGGCCTGCTTACGGCGTATAAAAATAGTATATACGGCGCATAAAAGCCGAAGCGTAGGAGCATAATACAAAAAACCAACCGTCGTTTTCTGCGGAAAACGGCGGTTTTACTATTTTACTTGACAGAAAGCAAAAAACCGTGTACAATATACGAAAGAGGTGATAAATTGCGGTTTTTACATATTTCGGACTTACATATCGGAAAAAGATTATGCGGCTATCCTTTGCTGGATGATCAGAAAGACGTTTTAAAGCAAGTCGTGCAAACGGTTTTATCGGAAGCGGCGGACGCCGTGTTGATTTCTGGCGACGTGTACGACAAGCCCAATCCGTCCGTACAGGCGATGTCGCTGTTCAGCGATTTTTTAAGCGAGCTTGCGGGTACGGGCGTGAAAATTTTTATCATCGGCGGCAATCACGACTCTGCCGACCGTATCGGCTATTATGCGCCCATCGTGCGCCTTAACGGAGTCTATATTGCGCACCCCTTCGACGGATCGGTCGAATCGGTTACCTTGCAGGACGGGTTCGGAAAGCTCCGTATCTTTTTACTGCCGTTCATCAAGCCGATCCACGTTCGTAGCGTAGGCTATACGCTTGCCGACCCGGACAGCTTTGAGGAAGCGATGCGGGTCGTTTTAAACGGCATCGACTTACAGCCCGACGAGCGGAATATACTTCTATGCCATCAATTCATCACGGGCGGCGAGATGAGCGGCTCGGAAGAAAAGTCGGTCGGGGGTTTGGATAATATCCCGTCTTCCGTGTTTTCCGCATTCGATTACGTTGCCCTCGGGCATCTGCACGGGGCGCAGAATATCGGCGCAAACTGCCGCTATTCGGGCACGTTGTTCCCGTACTCGTTCTCCGAATGTATGCAGAAAAAGAGCTTGACGATTGTGGAGCTGGGCGAAAAGGGAAACGTACAGGTCAAAGAAGTCCCCGTATCTTTGCCGCATAAATTGCAAAAGATTACGGATAAATACGAAAATTTATGCCGCTATACGCAATCGGAGGACTACGTGTGGCTGGAACTGACGGACGAGGTAATGCCCTTGGACCCGTTGCCTGCCTTGGAACAAGTCTTTCCGCATATACTCAAACTTTCGCTTCTGAAAGAAAACGGGGATACGGAGTACGAATACGAGGAACTTTCGGAGCTGCGCAATAAATCCATTGCGGAGCATATGGCAGACTTTTTTAAAATGATGAATGGTCGGGACTTAACGGAAAAGGAAAACAAGATGCTGCTTAGCATCTATAATCAGGTTGCAGGGGAGGATAGCCAATGAAGCCCATTTTGATTACGATGAGCGCTTTCGGCTCCTACGCCGGACGGGAAGAAATCAACTTTGCATCCTTTCAGGGCGGCGTCGTGCTCGTTTCCGGCAAGACGGGTTCGGGCAAAAGCACCATATTCAACGCCATGAGCTACGCCCTCTACGGCGGCGGGGAAGTCGGGCGTTCGGACTATGCGGCAGAAACGACGCCCACTTACGTGGAACTTGAGTTCGAGCACGGCGGCAGACATTATACGGTAAAGCGTTGCCCCGAATATATGCGCAAGGCAAAACGGGGGTCGGGCATGACCAAGGAAGCCGCCTCGGCGGAACTGACCTGTTCGGAAACGGGCGAGGTGCAGACCAAAGCGGTCGAAAAGCGGATAGAGGAAATCATCGGGCTCAATCGGGAGCAGTTTTATCAGACGATGATGATCCGTCAGGGGCAGTTTCGGGACATCCTCGTTGCCGACA
>CAMAGA010000181.1 GCA_945833955.1 uncultured Clostridia bacterium | reverse complement strand
TAAAAAAAAAGTCCAAATAAATTGGAAAAATTTTATTAAGTTTTTTGGAATCCCGGGCAGAGGGGCGAAGGGAAGGGGGGGGGAGGAGGGGGAAGCGGGGAGTGCGGAAACAGAGCGGAAACAGAGCGGAAACAGACGAAAAAAGCCAACGCAAAACCGACCGAAAACCGAGCGGAAAAAGTTTTGAAAAAGAGAAAATAATTGAAAGTAAACGTTCGTTTTGGTATTTTTTTGTGCTATAGTAGAGGTGTAAAGCAAGGGAATCCGCAACGGAGCAACGACAACAGAGTAAGGACAACGGGGCAACTACAACGGAACAACGGAGCAACGGAGCAACGACAACGGGGCAACAGAGTAACGACAACAGAGCAACGACAACGGAGTAACGAGGCAACGGAGTAACGAGGTAACGGGTAAGGAACAATAAGCAAGGAGCAATCAGAACAGAAAGGAGATTTTATGAGAAACGATAAACAAAAAAGAGCAGAGATCGAACGAAAGGAAAGGCATGAAAGAGAGGTTGTGGACTCGGTCCTTTCCGACTTTGCACGGCGGCAACAGGAACGGCTGAGCTTAGAACGGGTGTGGCAACTGAACATGAACTTTGTGAGCGGCAACCAGTACTGCGACGTGTTGCCCGGCGGCGAAGTTTCCGATACGGGCACGCGGTACGAATGGGAATACCGTCGGGTATACAACCACGTTGCGCCCATCGTGGAGACGCGTTGCGCCAAGCTTTCCGCCTTGCGCCCCGCCTACACCGTGCGCGCCGTTGGCAACGAGGACAGGGACGTGTACGCCGCAAAGCTCGCTTCCGACATTTTAAACAGCGTATCGCAGAGCACGAATCTGGACTTCGTTATCGACCGCGCCACCGTATGGAGCGAAACGGTCGGAACGGCGTTCTACAAAGTCTGCTGGGATTCCGCCGCAGGCAGAAAGATCGGCATTGACGGCAACGGAAACGGCATCTACGAGGGCGAAGTGCGGGTGCTGCCCGTTTCCCCCTTTGAAATTTACCCCGAATGCCTTTCGATCGAGTCCTTAGAGGAGCAACCGAGCATTTTGCACGCACGGGCGGTGCCGACTTCGGAAGTGCTCGAACGCTACGGCGTGGAAGTGCAGGGGGAGGACGTGGCGGAGTTTTCCTTCAGCCCCTCTTCCGCCTACGTTTCCACGGTGGACGTATTCGGCTCCTCGCCGCAGGTGGTGCGCCACGACAACGTGATCCTGATTGAAAAGTACGAAAAGCCCACTTTGGAACTTCCGAACGGCAGGCTGACCATCGTGGCGGGCGACAAACTCGTGTACGAGGGGGATCTGCCCTACGCAAACGGTATGCACGGCAACCGAATCTATCCGTTCGTCCGCCAGACGTGCATCGGTTCGGCAGGCAGCTTCTTTTCCGCAGGCATCGTGGACAGGCTCATCCCCGTACAGCGTGCGTACAATGCGGTGCGCAACCGCAAGCACGAATTTTTAAACCGAGTTGCTTACGGCATTCTGTCCGTAGAGGACGGCTCGGTGGACGTGGACGAGCTTTCCCGGGAAGGACTCGAACCGGGCAAGGTGCTCGTTTACCGACAGGGTGCAACGCCGCCCCAAGTGATGGACGCAGCAAACGTGCCTTCCGAATTTGCCGAAGAGGAAGACAGGCTTCTGGAAGAATTCGGGCAGATCAGCGGCACGAGCGAGATCGCACGCAGTTCCAAGAGCCCCGTCAACGTGACGAGCGCAACGGGTCTGCAGCTTCTGATCGAGCAGGAAAACACCCGCCTTGCCGTGTCCATCGACTCCATCCGTGCCGCCGTGCGGGAAATCTGCAGGCAGATACTGCGCTTATATAAGCAATTTGTTTCCCCCTGCCGCATGGCGCAGATTGCCGGCAGAGATAAGAGCTTGGAAGTATTCGGCTTTATGGCAAGCGACGTAGACGGGGCGGAAGTGCTGATTGCAACGGATACGGACTTCGGCTCTACGCCCGCACAGAAAAGGCAGATGATCTTTGACCTGTATAACGCGGGGCTGTTTACCGACGGAAGCGGAAAAGTTTCCGACGGGGTACGGCAAAAGGTTTTGCACGCACTCGGATTCGGCAGTTTTGAGAACGTGCAGGATATAGACGGACTGCATCGGAGCAAGGCGCAGCGGGAAAACGTTCGCCTTTTGACCGGTGCGGTGGCAAGGGACGTGTTCGACGACGACGCCCTGCACACCGAAGAGCATATCGCCTTTATGCTCTCCGAAGACTTCGACCGTGCCGACGCAGGCACTCGGGAACGGTTTATGCAACACCTTTCCGAACACGCCGCCTGCGCTGCGGCAACGATAGCGGCAACGGAAGCGGCAATGGATGCGGCAACGGAAGCGGCGTCCGAGTCGGATGCGGCAAAGGCGGAACGGGAAGAACGTTCCGAGGAGAACGGTTAAAAAACCGACGGTTCTTTACAGAGCCGAGGAAATAGCGGAAAAATTCCCGCAAGACGGGAAGAGGAGGTAAAAAAATGGAAGAAAAGAAGGAAGTCCGATCGGACGAAGCGCAACTGCCGACGGACGAAGCGCAGAATAAGGAGCAGGATCCGGTTACCAACGGTGCGGCAGGCGAAAATCCGCAGGACCTGTTGCCTTTGGAGAGCGCCGCAAAGGCGCAGGGTGAAATGCAAGGGAACGATTCCGAAAGTCTGTACAAGGCGGTCATGGCAAATAACGCCGTGCGGGAGCGGGTCATTTCCGAATACCTTGGGAGTATTGACAGGAGTGTACCGCTGGTGCATACGTCTGGCGGTTCTGTGTACGCAAGCGATAGAAGGCCTAAAACGATTCGGGAAGCTGGTAGCTTCGCTTCTGCATATTTCCGGAAAATAAAGCGGAGTTAAAGTCGGGCGACGGGCATGGGGAGTGAAAGGGATTGCAGTGCAACCATGTCTTGCCTTCCGTCTATGAGGAAATATCGGAGTTATAGAGCGTATGGGATTATGCCTTGCCTCCACCTGACGGGGGAGGTGGCAAAAATCTTCGATTTTTGACGGAGGGA
>CAMAGA010000180.1 GCA_945833955.1 uncultured Clostridia bacterium | reverse complement strand
AGAAGGGAAGGTTACCGTAAACGGAAAAAAGTGCGTACTCGGGCAGGACGTCAATCCTTCTAAGGATGATATAAAAGTTGACGGTTCACAAGCAGTTCCTGTTGAAAACTATTCTTATTATATTTTAAATAAACCGAAGGGGTATATTTGTTCCGTTCACGACGATAAAGGCAGAAAGACGGTTCTCGATTTATTCCCTTCCGATATCGGCAACATCTATCCCGTCGGCAGATTGGACTATGACAGCGAAGGTCTGCTTATCCTGACTAACGACGGGGACATGGCTTATCGCCTTACCCATCCTAAAAACGAAGTTCCCAAGCTGTATCTCGTCCGTATAGAGGGCACTATAGACGAAAAATCCATCAATCGCATTCGTTCCGGCGTGGAAATTGACGGAAAGCTGACCAAAAAGTGCCGCTTGACCGTAGTGGAAACGAATAAGCAGTATACAAAAATGCATATTACGATTACGGAAGGCCGTAACAGGGAGGTCAGAAAGATGTTTGAAGCCGTCGGCAAAAACGTGGACTTCCTCAAACGATTACAAATCGGAGACATGACTTTAAGCGGGCTCGATCGCGGAGCGTACCGCAAACTTTCTTCCGATGAAATCTTCTATCTCAAAAATTTGTAAAAAAATAAAAGCGAATTCCAAACAGAATTCGCTTCTTTATTTACAAAAATAGTCTTTCAAAACGGCGCATTATACTTTCACAACGGCAAAAAAGCCTTTCCAATTGCAAAAAAACAGGCTTTAAAAACGGCGAATCAAGCCGATGGCTTTCCCTAAAATCTTAAAATCGTCGGGTTTGATATCCTCAAAATCCTCGTTTTCCGGGTGCAGATACGGCTTTCCGTTTTCGCTTTTCAGGGTTTTTACCGTGGCTTCGTCATCTATCAGCGCAACTACGATTTCCCCGTCCCGAGCCGTTTCCTGCTGGCTGACGATGATATAATCCTTTTCGTTGATGCCGGCGTTGATCATACTCTTTCCGTTGACGTGTAGAATAAAGAGATCGTCTTCGCCAAAGATGTCGGACGGAACGGTCATGTATCCTTCATGATTTTCCTGCGCCAAAACGGGCAAACCTGCCTGCACCGTTCCGATTACGGGTACGGAACGGAACTGCGTATTCAGACTGATCGCTCTCTTTTTATTTGCCTGTACAACGAGCAGCCCCTTTTCCGCAAGCTTCTGTTCGTAGTGATACACGGTAGCGGTGGATTTTATCCCGCAGAGCTTACAAAGTTCCCGAACGGAAGGGCAATACCCGTATTGACTGTAATAATCGGTGATGCATTTAAAGATTTCTCTTTCTTTATCCTTCATAATAAGTCTCCTTTTCTTTTGCTGGTTCCATTTGACTATATTATAGCATATTTATTTTCAAAAAGCAATAGATTTGAAACATCTGTTTATATAAAATTTCATCTATCAGGAGTATTACCATGAAACAAAAACAATGTATTTTATACGACCGTGAGTGTATAGATTGTCTGGAATGCCAAATATGCGATCTGGATCCCTATAAATTATGCGACAATTGCGGCGAATGCCTGCATATGGAAGACGTTGCAACTATCCGCATAGACGGCATCATTACCGATGCAGACGGTTCCGACATACCCGATTTTGAATTGGATAAAACCAAGTTTTAATGCATCCGAAGCATCCATTTTTCAAACTGATTCCCATAGTATGCAGGGATTACGCAACGGATTTCCGCTCCGTCGTCGGTATAGCGAACGGTTCTTTCCTTCAGAACGGATTTCCGTGCCGTATACTCCCGCAATTCCGCATAAGGGACCGACAGCGTGCAAAAAATAAAATCTTTCCGAAAGGCGTCGAGGATCCTCCTTTTCAGGTTTTCGATGCCTTTATTTTCTTTTGCGGAAATATAAATGCAATCTTTGGGCATTGCGTCTACCGCATCAAAATCGAGGTTTTCGCTCTTATTCATAACCACCAGATACGGCTTATCAAACTGCAAGTCCTGCAAAGTCTTTAAAGTCGTCTCCAACTGCATTGCATATTCCCCCTGCGCATCGCAAACGATCAGCGCGAGGTCGGCGCAGACAGCCGCTTCCAGCGTGGAGTGGAACGCTTCAATCAGGTTATGGGGCAATTCCTGCAAAAATCCGACGGTATCCATTAACACAAAGTCTGCGTCTTCTATCGTAAAAGAACGGGCGGTAGGGTCCAGCGTGGCAAATAAGGCATCCTTTACCAGCACGTCTGCGCCCGTCAAAAGGTTCATAAGCGTTGATTTGCCCGTGTTCGTGTACCCGATCAAGGCAATCGTTTTTGCGTTGTTTTTCTTGCGGCGTTCGGTCTGAAAGGTCCGCCGTTGCTCCAATTCGTGCAAGGCATTCTCCAAAAAGGAGATTCTCGTGCGGATATGCCGCCTGTCCGTTTCCAGCTGGGTTTCGCCGGGGCCTCTCGTACCTATGCCGCCGCCGAGCCGGGATAAAGCTTCGCCTTTGCCTTTCAGCCTCGGATACAAATATTTCAGCTGCGCCAATTCTACCTGAATCTTTCCTTCCGAACTGCGTGCATGCTTCGCAAAAATATCCAGAATCAGAGTGGTTCTGTCTATTACCTTGCGGTTTTCCAACATTGCCGATATATTCAGAGTCTGCGAGGGCGAAAGTTCCCCATTAAAAAGAACGGTAATATCCTCTAGACCGCTTAAAAACTCCCGTATCTCTTCCAATTTACCCGTGCCGATAAAGGTAGCGGGGTTGATCTCCCGCACGGCCTGATAAGTCGTACCGACGTATACGGCGTCTATGCTCTGAATCAGGGAGATCGCTTCCTCGTGCAATACCTTATAATTGTCGGATAGTATCGGCTGTATCACGTAAACCTTTTCCAACGGCTTATTCTTCTCCGTCTTCGCTTCCATCGGATTCTCCTCCTTCTTCCTCCGTTTCTTCCTCGTGCAACTTGACCCGATCCGCCGCATTCTTGCGGATGTCCTCGCTCATGGCGGCGTAGTGCTTCTTGGTAATATTGATATCCTTGTGCCCTAAAACGTC
>CAMAGA010000179.1 GCA_945833955.1 uncultured Clostridia bacterium | reverse complement strand
AAGTTTAAGCGGCGATAAAGGCGTACACCTCTTCAAAATCGGGCACGCCGCTTTCGGAAGTCATCAAAACGTGTTTGCACCGCTTTAACGCTTCCAGCGAGGACCACGGGTAGCAATCGGGGGAAAACAATACCAGCCTTGCGTATTCGGGCGTAAAGCCTATCCGTTCCGGGCGCTTTGCGCCGCCCTCCCACCACGTGGCAAACTCGGCAAGCTCCCCGGGCATACCTTCGGGATAGCCGAATGCGTCGCTCCCCTTGCGCACGGGGTAGGACTCCGCGTCGGTAAACAGCACGATTGCCGTGCGCCGTTCCCCGATGCACACGAAGGGCGACTGCATGGCGAGCGCAAAAGCTTCCAGTCCGCTCGTTTCCGATACGCCGCCGTCGCAACGGAGCGAAGCAACCGCGCTTTGCAGCCCGTCCCACTCGGAAGAAACATCGTAAAAAGGCGTCTCCGTCATCGGGGCTTCGTCCTCCCCGTAAGCGCGGAAGGCGACGAGCCTGATGCGCACGTTGTGCGCTTCGTCCTTGGTAAGATACCTCAGATACCCTTGCGCAAAGTCGAGGATGCGCCTTTTTATGTCGTCTATCAACAGGTCCATGGAAGCGGTCACGTCCACGCAAAAAACGACGTCCGTATTCATATATCTTTTCCTCCTGCATTCGTGTATTCAGTCCGACCAGCGGGGTTGGAGCATTGCTCCGTCCCAGTCGGCGGTAATCGGGATTGCGCCCATTCCGATGAGTGCGGCGTTGCCTGCGTAGCCTGCGTCCGCCCGACAATAGAGCTTACAGCCCCGATCCCGAATGTTGCGCACCGCCCCCGACCACGTGCCGCCCGTGCCGTAGTGCGCGTGTGCGATGACCGTGCCCTGCGAATACTCGTAGATGAGCTTATTGCGGAAAAAGGCGTAGTCCGAGCTGAAAGAATGCGTGGGATAAAAGTGCGTCAGATGGAGGATCGTACCCTTGGATACCTCCATGCCGTCCCTGCGCTGCAACTTTCCGGAAAAGGGCGATTCGCACAAAAACTGCACTGCGGCGGATCCGTTTGCCACGGCGGCGTGGGCGGCAGTCGTATCCACGCCCCTCGCCCCGCCCGAAACCACGGCGTACCCTTGCGCGCACGTTTTGGCAACCGTGTTCTGCACGAAACGCAGGTCGTCGCTTTCCACTTCCCGCACGCCCACGTAGCCTGCGGCAGGCAGGCGCAACAGTTCCGTATTGCCCACGGCGTACAGCACGGGCGGGCATTGCTCGCCCATGCGCTCTTTTAATTGCAAAGGGAAACGCTCGTCCGTGTAGGGTAAAAAGCTTACGCCGCTTGCGGCTTTTGCCCGCATATCCCGCACGATTTCCGGAAGCCGCCGTAAAAGAATATAGGTGCGCGCGGCGGATTCCGCCGACAGACCGAGCAAGGAACTCAGCTCGGATTCGGAACAGCCCAGAACCGTGCCTGCCGACACGCCGCACCGTAAGCAGAGCTTTTGAAATGCAAACCATTCCGATAACGGAAAGGGTCTGGCGGGCTGACTCGTTTCGCAACAGAGTGCCAGATTTAAAAGTGATTCTTCGTTATGTATTTCCATACTTACCTTCCTCTTTATACCGTATCGTATACATTATACCCGCTTTTTGGAAACATTTCAATAGTTTTTACAAAAATTCATGCTTTATTTTGCAGGCTTCTTTGGAATAAATAGCAAAATGGTACGCAAACTAAGAGCGTAAGTTATAGGAGAATGGTATGCGTAAGCTGAAATTGTTATCGATCACACTGCTGGTTTTAACCGCACTTTTTTTGGGCGGACTGATTTGCCCGACGGGTTCGGGCGGAGGTGGCATTTTAACGGGTTCGGGCGGAGGTGGCTTGGCGATGAGTGCCGCCGCCGAATCGCCCGTAACGGAGAGCGTTTACCTTGGCGGTATGCCGGCAGGCTTTATTTTAAGTTCCGGCGAAGCCAAGGTGGTAGGCGTATGCGACGTACCCACCGCCGGCGGACTGTGCAGCCCTGCCAAGGATGCGGGGATTGCCGTGGGCGACACCATATTGCGCCTGCAGGAAAAGCGCATCCGCTCCGCCGCCGATATCGACCGCGTGCTGAGCGGCTATAAAAGCGGCAGCGTGGAACTCGTAGTCAAAAGGAACAATCGGGAAGTAACGCTTTCCGTTACCCCTGCCAAAGAGCTCACCGGGCGCAAGTACAAGCTGGGCGTGCTCATACGGGACACCGTTTCCGGCATCGGTACGGTCACGTATATCCGACAGGACGGGCGGTTCGGTTCGCTGGGGCACGCCGTGCCGGGGGAAGACGGCAAGCCCGCCGAGGTTTTGAGCGGCGAAATGTACCACTGCTCCGTGGTGGGCGTAAAAAAGGGAATACGGGGCAAAGCCGGGGAGCTGAAAGGCATCTTTTTGAACGACGGGTGCATAGGCAAAGCGGAAAAGAATGCGCCCTCCGGCATATACGGCACGATGAACGAAAAGTTCTGTAAGGACGGCATTCCGCTCATCCGCACGGGCGGCATTCACGACGCCTGCCCCGGCAACGCCGAAATTTACACCACCGTGGACGGCGTATCCCCCGAGCGGTACTCGATAGACATCGTAAAAGTGGACGCCCTGAACGACGAAAACAAGAACTACGTGATCCGCATTACGGACAGTACGCTCCTTGCAAAGACGGGCGGCATCGTGCAGGGCATGAGCGGCAGTCCCATCGTGCAGAACGGCAAGCTCGTCGGTGCGGTGACGCACGTATTTTTGAACGACCCCACGCGCGGCTACGGCATCGCCTTGGATAATATGGACTTGGGATAACTTCTCTCTCGACTGCGGTTCCGCTCCGTACCCCTCTGCGAATTCGCCTTGGATAATACGGACTTGGGATAACTTCTCTCTCGACTGCGGTTCCGCTCCGTACCCCTCGGCGGCATCGCCTTGGATAATACGGACTTGGGATAACTTCTCTCTCGACTGCGGTTCCGCTCCGTACCCCTCGGCGGCATCGCCTTGGATAATACGGACTTGGGATAACTTCTCTCTCGACTGCGGTTCCGCTC
>CAMAGA010000178.1 GCA_945833955.1 uncultured Clostridia bacterium | reverse complement strand
ATTACGGACGGCATTCTGGACGCCTTGCATTCTTTGCGTTCCATATCGCACCTTGCCGCCGACTATGCGGAGCTATGCGATAGGCTTGAAAATCTGCGCATCGAAGCGGACGACCTTTCCGCCTGTTTGGAAGAAGCGGCGGACGATCTCACTTACGACGAATCGGAAGCCGATACCGTGGAACAGCGGTTGGAAGAGCTTTCCCGTCTGCATAAAAAGTACGGCAAAACCACGGAAGAGGTAACCGCCTTTTGGGAAAAGGCGAAAAAGGAATACGACCTCATCACGCATTCGGACGAAGAGTTTGCAAAAATCAACGCCCGCATCGAGTCGAACTCCCGAAAAGCCGCAACGCTCTGCCGCAAAATGACGCTCGTCCGCAAGGAAACGGCTACCCGTTTTGCCGCCGCCGTCATTGCGGAGCTCAAGACGCTGAATATCAAAAATGCGTCCTTCTGCGTGGACTTTGCCGAGTATTCGGACGAAGCCTGCACGCACTGCTCGGAAGTGGGTGCGGATAAAATCACGTTTCTATTCAGCGCCAACGCAGGCGAGCCCGTCAAGCCGATGAGCAAAATCATCTCCGGCGGGGAAATGTCCCGCTTCATGCTGGCGGTCAAAACGCAGACGGGCGACCCGGACGGCATCTCCACCTATATCTTCGACGAAATCGACGCAGGCATCAGCGGCGTAACGGCAAGGGTCGTGGCGGAAAAATTTGCCAAAATCGCACAGGATACGCAGATCATCGCCGTATCGCACCTGGCGCAAATCGCCGCCATGTCGGATAACGAACTGCTCATTTCCAAGCACGCGCAAAACGATAAAACGACCACTTCCATACAGGTCCTCTCCGGTCAGGATCGGGTAAACGAAATCGTCCGCCTCATCGGCGGCAATGCGGAAAGCGCCGCCGCCCATACCCATGCGCAGGAGCTTTTAGCCGAGTGCGAAGCGTATAAAAAGAACCTCGCAGGCAAAAAGTAACCGCCCGATAGAACGGAGCGGCTTGCGATAAACGCACGCAAGGCAAAAGGTATTTTGGATATAAGGCGGATAGGGCAACCGCAAATTCCGAAATTCTGCCCATATCGTAACCGAAAAATTCCAAATTTCAGCCAATATTGCAACCGTCGGGTTTCATCTACGGCAGATTCCGTAACGCAAATTATGCATAAAAGGCAGATACCGCCCAAGGTGTTTGCCTTTTTTTTGTGCTTTTTTCTAAAAATAATACAATATTTTTCATTTTTCTATTGAAATTCTGTTGATTCTGTGTTATAATATGTTCGGTTTTAGCACTCACAGGAGGTCAATATGCATAAGATACAAAAGGCGGAGCTTTTCGTCCGCCCGAATAAATCGGTACATTCCGTCAGCGACCGCTTGTACGGAATCTTTATAGAGGACATCAACTTTGCCGCAGAAGGCGGTATGTATGCCGAGCTCGTCAAAAACAGAGCCTTTTCCTACGGGGAACTCGCAACCCGTTCCCACCTGCACGGCTGGCAGGTGAGCGGCGCTGTGGAACTTATGGAAACGGGCGGCATCACCAAAGCCAACCCTTACTATCTGCATACGCAAGGATGCGTTACAATCGAAAACAGCGGTTTCCTTTCCGGTATGTATTTTACGAAAGGCAAAACTTATCGCCTCACTCTCTTTTTAAAGAACTGCCATACGAACGTAACCGTCTCCCTGCAAAACGGAGAGCGATGCGTGGCGGGCGCAACCTTCCGTGCCGAAGCGGACGGCTGGGCGCAGTACGAACAGCTCCTTTGCGCCACGGAGGACGTAGAAAGGGGCGGATCGCTCCGCATTGCGCTCGATAACGGCGGGGACGTCGCTTTCGTATCCCTGTTCCCCACGGATACCTACCGCAATCGCCCCAACGGCATCCGCGCGGATATCGCCCAGTACTTAGAGGAGCTCAACCCGTCCTTCGTGCGCTTCCCCGGCGGTTGCGTAGTGGAAGGCAAAACGCTGGAAAGCGCCTATAACTGGAAGGACTCCATTGCAAACGGCGTTACGGAATGCGTCGGCGGAAAGGAATATACGGGCAGTATTTACTCCCGTCCGCAGGGCATCGACATCTGGACGGATACGGAAAAGGCTTCCGAGCACCCGTATTATACTTCCTACGGCATGGGCTTCTACGAATACTTCCTTTTGTGCGAGGATCTGGGCGCAACGCCTATCCCCGTCATCAACGCAGGGCTCTCCTGCCTCATTCAGGGCAAGCATGAAATCGGGGAAGCGGGGGAATGCCTCGCTATCGACAGCGAACGCTTCCGCACGTTCGTGCAGAACGCCCTCGACCTTGCCGAATTCTGTCGGGGGGACGCTTCCACCAAGTGGGGCAGCGTGCGTATCGCCATGGGGCACGAACAGCCTTTCGCCCTCGAATACGTCGGCATCGGCAACGAACAGTGGAACGAAGCGTATTACGACCGCTTCGATATCTTCCGTGCCGAATTTGATAAAATGGCAAAGGTCAATCCGCAGATTTACGGGAACCTGCAATTCGTGCTGGGCAACGGCGCTTCCGCATGGGACAAGCAGGCGCATAAAACGGCTCCCGTCCGCGGCAAAAAGTACGGCGTCAAAAACTACGGCGTCATAGACGAGCATTTCTACTCCATGCCCAACTGGTTTCTGACCAATACGGACCGCTACGACGGTTACGACCGCACCAACGCCGATATCTTCCTCGGCGAATACGCTTCCCGTATGAATAACTGGTATTCCGCCCTGTCGGAAGCCGCCTTCCTTACGGGCGTGGAACGCAATTCGGATATCGTAAAAATGGCGGCTTATGCGCCGCTCCTCGGCAACGGCACGTTCAACCACTGGACGCCCGATATGATTTTCTTTGACGGACCTAAGGTTCAGACTTCCGTCAACTACGAAGTACAGAGAATGTTCTCGCAAAACCGCGGCAAGACGCTCGTGGAGTGCGAAGCGAAGGGCAGGGAACACCGCCTGCCGCTCAAAGGCAGGGTAGGGCTCGGTTCGTGGTGTACCGCCGTGCGCTTTACCGATTTTAAGGTAACGGATAACGTAACGGGCAGGACCATGCTGGAAGGCTTCGACTGCGAAAAGGAAATTTCCTG
>CAMAGA010000177.1 GCA_945833955.1 uncultured Clostridia bacterium | reverse complement strand
AAGAAAACTTTCCCCGCGGCTTCTTTATCCACTAAAAACAATACGAGCCCCGTACTATAGAGCAGGACGACCGCCAAGCTGATTCCCCAAGCAATCCAGGCACGGTTTTCGGCGATAGTCGGTTTATCCAATGCGGACAGACACAGCAAAGCGAATATTTCCGTAACAATCGCAAAAATCGTCAGCAGTATGCAATTGAGTATGGTTCCCCTTTTCATTTCCGTTTATTATACGAATTTTACGGATAAATTATACCCCATCTCAACAATACCCCATAAATTCCACGCCCTTCAGCATGATTTCACTCAAGGCGTCGCCGGTCAGGGCATAGAATATGATCTTCCCGTGCCTGTCCCCCCTGACTACCCCTGCACTCTTTAAAAAACGCAACTGGTGCGATACCGTAGTCTGATTGATATCCAACACGCAGGAAAGGTCCGTTACGCACATTTCCGAAATTGCCAATGCCGAGATGATCCGCAATCTCGTGCGATCGGCAAAGACCGAGAAAAAAGAAACCAACTCATCCAGCACTTTGCCTTCCGGAACGTAATCTTCCACCATCGTTCTCGTGCGCCTGTCCAATAATATCGTTTCCATGCAATATCTCCTTTTTCTCCCAGTATAATCCCGATATGCGTATATGTCAATATGAGCATTTTCTCTCTTCCTGTTCCCTTTTGCCGTATTCCGTCATATGACAAAATTTTTTATTTTGTTTCCCCGGTTTTCTCTTGACATTTCCTTGTATGCAGTTTAAAATAACAAGTGTTATCAATAACGAGTGTTATTATAAGGAGAAAGCCATGCCGCCAAAGCAGGAAATTACGAGAAAAGATATGCTGGAAGCCGCCATACGGGGTTTGAGGCGCAACGACGGGAAGCTCAGCGTGCGGAACATTGCAAAAGAATGCAACTGCTCCACCCAACCGATCTATCGGGAATTCGGAAGTATGGAAGCTCTGCAAAGCGCAGTCCTATCCGTATGTGCAGAAATCTATCAGAACATAGTGAAGGAATGGATGCAATCGGGCAAATATCCTTTGTATAAATGTTTCGGCATGGCGTATATTTCCTTTGCCGTGCAGGAAAAAGCGTTATTCCGCTACGTATATATGCGGGACAGGCGAAGCGAAGATGTTTCCGACGATCGCAAGAACAATGCCGAGGTATTGCAAATACTCATGGATTCCTTACGCATCGATGAAGACGAGGCATACCGACTGCATATTGAAATGTGGATCTTTGTGCACGGTATCGCTACCTTGCTTGCCGGCAATTATCTGGACGTTTCGGAAGCGCAGATTTCCGCCATGCTCACAGATGCTTACGACGCATTATTTGCAAAATATAAGAGGTGATAAAATGAATGCAATCGAAGTAACCAACCTGACCAAGCAATTTAAAAATTGCACTGCCCTGAAAGGCGTAACCTTGCAGATAGCGCAGGGAGAACTATTCGGCTTGTTGGGCGTAAACGGCGCGGGAAAGACCACGTTGATCCGTATTCTTTCCACCTTGATTCTGCCTACGTCCGGCACGGCGTGCGTTTTGGGACATAACGTAGTAACCGACTCCGCAACCGTAAAGGCTTTGACCGACCTTTCGCCGCAGGAAACTTCCGTTGCGCCCAATCTGACCGTCCGGGAAAATTTAACTTTCTTTGCGAACGTTTACGGGCTCGACAAGGCAACCGCCAAAGAGCGCATTGCGGAAATTTCCGATCAGTTCCACCTGGATGAAGTTATAGAGAGGCGTGCAAAAACGCTTTCCGGCGGTTGGCAACGTCGGCTTTCGCTGGCTATCGCCTTGATTTCCGAGCCACAGGTCCTGTTTTTGGACGAACCCACGCTCGGCTTGGACGTACTCAGCCGACGGGAGCTTTGGAAAATCATCCGCAGTTTAAAGGGTAAGACGACCATCGTACTGACTTCCCATTATTTAGAAGAAATCGAAGCGCTGTGCGATCGGGTTTCCGTAATGGCAAAGGGGAAAATACTGACGACGGGCACGGTTTCCGAATTGAAGGAAGCAACCGGTACCGACAATTTTGAAGACGCATTCGTAGCGATTGCGGAAGGAGCAGCCGACAATGAATAGAACGCTGAATTTTACGAAACGCAACTTTTTGGAAATGCTGCGGGACCCCATCATCTATATTTTCTGTGCGGTATTCCCCGTTGCCATGCTGATTATGTTTTCCGTAATCAACCGCTATTCGGGCGGAAATACTCCCGTGTTTGAATTGCCTTCCCTGATTCCCGGCATTATGCTCTTTTCCTTCTCGTTCGTCATGCTCCTGATGAGCCTACTCGTTTCCAAAGATAAATCTACGGCGTTTCTCGTCCGATTATATTCTTCTCCGATGAAGACGAGCGAATTTTTGATCGGGTACGCCCTTCCCGGCATCACCGTGGGGATCGTGCAGGAAATCATCTGTCTTGTGAGCGGCAAAGTGCTTGCCTTGTTGACGGGCGGCGCATACTTCGGTATAGGCGCAAGCATTTTGCTCTGCCTTGCAATGCTGCCCATGCTCCTTACGAACGTTGCTTTGGGGATATGGTTCGGCACGGTTCTTTCGGACAAATCCGCACCGGGGCTCTCTTCCGTGTTGATTACCGCATCCGGTCTGCTCGGCGGCGCATGGATGCCCCTCGATACGATGGGCGGCTTGGAAACGTTCTGCCGATTCTTGCCCTTTTACCCTTCCGTATATATCGGCAGAATCCTGACGGGAGCCAACCACACGATCCCCGACCTTACTTCGGGCTTGCCCGTTCCGTATAGCTGGGATACGACAGCAGCTTTGGGATGGATACCTATCCTGCTATGCCTCGTTCTTTCCGTTACGCTCGCCGCCGTATCCTTCTACCGAATGATGCACAGCGACAAAAAATAGAGAAAAGGGATTGCAAACAATTTGCAATCCCTTTTTTATGCTTCCTGTTTGTTTATACTTCGTAACAATAGGCGTAAATCGTTACGTCTCCGTAGCCGATCGGATTAAATGATAACGGCATCTCGTAGCCGTCGTCTATAAACCATTCGGAAAGACGCACGTTTTCCCGCTGTAAATAATCATATAGTTCGGGATATTCCGACCAATCCATATTCGCTAAATCATAAGGCTCTTCCACGGAATAAGAAATATCAATCTTGAAAATCTCGCCGAAACAGTCGATCACCAATTCCAACGTGTATTCTGCTACCCC
>CAMAGA010000176.1 GCA_945833955.1 uncultured Clostridia bacterium | reverse complement strand
CAATATTCACATTGTCAAGTATTTTCGGATACGCAAAATACAAAAAAAAATCCGCTATGCTGTTATATAAGCATAGCGGATTCCTCGCTCATTTTTTCATTTCTCCGATGCCGATTTTCGGGTTCTTTCAGTGCGTCAGTCTCCTCTTACAAAAACTCTTTTTACCGCACTTCGGGCATTTTAAGTACCGAGTCGTAATGGAATGTACTCCCATTACGTAAGCTCCCGGCGCAGGCTCGAATCTTTCTCCGCAAGCAGGGCATTCATACGTTCCCGCTTTTATATCCAATGCAACCGCTATGCCGATTCCGCCGAATATGGATAGCAACCCGATGACAATCAACACCGCTCTCAGCCAGATTGCCATGGATAGATAGCCTGCCAGTATAATCACCGTCAATGCCGGAATAAAAGTAAACACAAAGACGAGTACGCTTAAAATTATTTTTCGTTTACTGTCTTCTCTTTCCCGGATCAGTGTCATAAAGTTATCCTCCGCATTCTTTTTATAGTCGGCATCGGCAAGACGTTGACAGGATAAAAGTTCATTTACGTTGATACATAAGACTTCGCAGAGCGGAAGCATGAGCGAAACTTCCGGCAAGCCTTTTCCCGTTTCCCACTTGCTCACCGTCTTGTCGCTGATTCCAAGACGTTCCGCAAGTTGCGCTTGTGTAAGGGATAGTTCTTTTCTCGTGGCGGCAATGAATTTACCGATTTTGATTTGGTCCATACCGTACCTCCTTGGCTTCATATTACTATCGGCCCGATTCAAAAACAACCCACGCTCCGTAGAATTTGCCCTTTTTTTGTAAATTCCACGATGGGTAGACTCCATAATTACTCTTTACTTACATTCCGATCAGCTTTCTGACGGTGTTTGCCGTCCGTATCGTCAACTGACTGCCGACGCTTGCGCTTGCCGTCTTCGACCACCAATTCGTCTTTTGATAATCCTTCCGACAAAAAGACCAGAATATAGCCTGCCCGTAAGGCTCGATCTGCTCCAAGCCTTCTTTCGGCTCCCCTATCTCCTGCAAAACGTCTGCAAAGGAAACGGAAGGGAACATAAAAATCAGATTATCATAGATTTCCTGATCCTGCGTTCCCCACCAGCTCGGGGCGTGCAGGAGTATATCTTTCAGCTGTTTTTGTTGCATGATCAGAACGGGAATTTCCAAATGAAACTTTTCTTGGATCATAGTTTCTATTTCCAAAGCAACATCCGACTGTCTTTCCGTGGAAAAAACGGCGTTTCCGCTGTTTAAATAGGTTTTTACTTCCAAAAATCCAAGTCTCTCCATTTCCGCTTTCCATTCTGCCATGACTATCTTGTTCTTTCCGTTTCTGTTCACGCCTCTTAAAAACGCAACGTATCTTTCCATAGATCGCTCCTTTTTACCCTCTTTCGGGCAATCTTTGTATATTCTGTAAATGCTACGCTTTCCGAACTGCCCATTCATTCCGATTGACAAATCTTCCGAAACCCGATATACTATTTTCAAACAGATAAAGGAGACTTTTATGTCAGAAATCAATATCGCCATTCCATCAGAGGAAACGCCGCAACAGACGGCAGAGCCCTCCGTTTCGATTGCTTCCGATGAACTCGTCGCTTCCGTATCCGCAAAATTATTGCAAGAAAATCTTCCCGCCTACGAGGAGCTCGCAAAATGATCTGGTTATCCAAAGAACAAATCCTTTTCTTGCACAGCGAAATGATTCGGGCAACGGGCGGAATGGACGGCTTACGGGACAGCCATTTTTTAGAATCTGCCCTGCTTGCGCCCATGCAGACTTTCGGCTCCGAGGAATTGTTTCCGACCGTCTTAGACAAAGCCGCCCGTCTTGCCTGCGGTCTCACGCAAAACCATCCCTTTATAGACGGAAACAAACGAATCGGCGCACACGCCATGCTGGTGGTACTGGCTTTGAATCAAATTCCTCTTTCCTATTCGCAAAAGGAATTATCCGACGTGTTCCTGCAATTGGCTGCAGGGGAAATCGCATTCGACGAATTGCGCAATTGGGTCTGTTCCCATACGGAAACGCCCCGTGTTTAAACGACTGCATTTTTCTTCTTTTTTTCGAATTTTGCAAAAGTTGCCCAAATTCAGTTCTTCCCGTTTCCCCGATATTGCAATGCAATCATTACACTTTGCATTTTGTCCGATGTTCTATCTGCTGCTTTATGAATGCGCTTTATTTATAAATTTGCTTTGTATTCCCTTCCCCAATCGGACATGGCGTCGAGAATAGGTTTTAACGTCTTTCCTCGTTCGGAAAAGGAATATTCCACACGCGGCGGAACCTCTGCAAAGATTTCCCTGTTTATCAGCCCATCCCCTTCCAAAGCGCGGAGATTGTCAGTTAAAACTTTCTTGCTGATTCCCGGAACGGTCTTTAAAAAATCGGTAAATCTCTGCTTTTCATGATATAGCAAATTACGGATAATCAATAACTTCCATTTATTCCCGATAAGCTGTACGGTCGTTGCCACGGGGCATTCCGGCAATTCTTCTCTTGTCAACATAGCTTTTGCTCCTTCTTTTTTATATACTTCCATTCTATCCGATCATCGGGGAAAAGTCAATAGTTCAAAAAAGAAACCAAGTAACAAATCTATTATCCGATAATAAAAAAGTAACGTTCTTGTATTCTTTTTGCACCTTTGCTATACTGGAAATGCAATCGGAGAGATTGCAAAAATCGAATTTTTCGGAGGTATCTTATGAACAATTTTACAAAATACAGCGTACAAAAAGAAGGGCGTATCGAATTGCACGACCAACTCAACCTGACGGGTGCAGAAATCAGTATCAACACCTTACCTGCTGGAGCGAGCGTACCGTTCGTGCATTCGCATAAACTGAATGAAGAAATCTATGCCGTTTTAGAGGGAGCAGGCTATGCCGTCATCGACGGCGAAACCGTTGCTTTAAACGCAGGCGATTGGTTACGCCTTGCCCCTGCCGCCAAGAGGCAGTTCTTTGCCGCATCGGATCAGGAATTGAAATATATCTGTATTCAGGTAAAAGCCGGTTCTCTGGAAGGCTACACGATGACGGACGCCCTCCTTTAACCAAAAGCATACTCTGACCGAAAAGCGCAGGCGTTTTCCCGCCTGCGCTTGCATTTTGGATAATATAATATGTCACCCCATAAAAACAGCGAACAAAGAGACGTGTCAATTCGTGGTTTTCTGTATAAAACACATAAAACTACGAACTGACTTTTT
>CAMAGA010000175.1 GCA_945833955.1 uncultured Clostridia bacterium | reverse complement strand
GACGACATTTGCAGATTATCCGATTACAGTCGGCGAACGATCTACGCTTATTATGCGGGTAAGGAAGATATTTTAGGGCATATCGTCCGGAACGGATTGATGCGTTTAGAGCAAAACCTGCAAATCATCGTGGACGGCGAAGCGGGATTCGTGGATAAATTCTTTGCGATCTGCGATGCGATGGCGGATTATCAACGGAATTTTCCGCAGTCGGCAGAATCGGTGAATACAATGCAGACTGCCCATACGGATATGGCTTCGCAACCGCCCGTCTTCTTCCAAATCATGGAAGCAGGCAATGCCATCAATCGGTTGCTTTTTCACTATCTGGAGGACGGGAAGCAGAGCAATGCGGTAAGAAAGGAAATCGAAACGGAAAAGAGCGTATATATCCTGTGGTCGAGCGTCACGTCGTTACTGTCGCTCGTTGCCAATAAGGGGAGTTTTTTGGAAGAACGGTTTCAGACTTCCGCCGAGGAGTTCCTGCATTACGGGTATAAGCAAATCATCAATAGTATTTTGGAGTTCAGAATAGAATGAAAGATAATTTTTCCGGTATGACGGCGCTCGTTTCTTTGTTTGCAAAGGCGTATCACGTGCAAAACGACAAGCCGAAAATATACGACGACGCCTTAGCCGCTCGGCTGCTCACGCAGGCGGAAGCCGAACAAATCGGCAAATTCATGATTGGCGGCGCAGATTTTTTTCTGCCGGGCGAAAAGGAAAAACTGCAAAACGAGGAAGAGCTTTTGCGAAAAATCGTGCATACGCAACTTGCCCCCACGCCTTTGATGCGGGCAAGGTACGCCGAAGATATGCTGCTCAATGCCGTTCGATCGGGTGCGGAACAATACGTGATTCTCGGGGCGGGCATGGATACTTCCGCTTACAAAAATCGGCGCATACCGGCAGGAATGCAGGTTCTGGAAGCGGACCATCCGATAACGCAGCGCTTTAAGATACAGAAGATACGGGAAGCGGCAATAAAAGTACCGCAAAACCTGCGCTACGTGCCGTTAGATTTTGAAAAGAACGATATTGCGGAGGAATTGGTCAAGGCAGGGTATTCGCCCCGAAAGCGCACTTTTTTTACCTTACTCGGCGTGTCCTACTATCTGACCAAAGAATGTCTGGCAAAAGTATTGCGCAGTATCTATTCCGTTGCCGCCAAGGGGAGCAGTATCGTGTTCGACTATGCGGACGAGGGATTATTTTCTTCTAAAACGCCAAGAGTACAAAAAATGCTTGCTTTGGCAAATGCAAGCGGGGAACCCATGCAAACGTGTTTTTCCTATGCGGAATTGGAAAAATTTTTGGAGGACTGTAACTACTTGATCTATGAACAGATGAATCCCGAAGAGATAGAACGGCTGTACTTTTCGTACAGAACGGACGATCTGCACGCTTTTGAGCATATTTGTCTGGCTCTTGCGGTGGTGGATAAGTGACCTTGCATTGAAAACGGTATATCGGAATGCGCGCAAGTTTTTCGTATAGAACAAACTGCCCGAACGTTGCCTTTGCGTAAAAATCGCAGCGTTGCCCGTGGCAAAGTATTGCAGGAACGCTTTACCTGTCGTAAACTTTACCGTTTGCGGCAGGGGATTTTTTGATAGAAAGGGAATCAAAGCGGACGGGAATAAAAACGGAAATAAAAAAACGGAAAGGAACGAGTCCTTTCCGAAATACAGACAAAAAAACTGTGCATTCTTTTTTGACAGACTTTACCAAAACGGGAACACTGCAGGTGGCTACAACAAAGCAACCTCATGGCACACGAACAGCTCCGTTTAGTGCTGCTTCATCCCTGACCTGACACGGTTCGCGGTAGTTCGTTGGATGAGACCTTGTTATCATCGCTCCTTACAGTATGCGGCTTTCAATAAAGCAAGCCGAGAAAGACGTTCGGTTCCACTATTGCGGATTGTGGATACAGGGCACCGCAAAATCCCAACCTAGCACAGCACCATCAATATAACATATTTTTTTGGAAAAAGAAAATCATTTACACGGGAAAATCAAAAAAGATTGGGTTTTTTCGTCGAATCAAATTGACTTGATTTACCAAAAGCTTTATAATAAAAATAATATACTTTGCAGGAGGGAATTATGACGACGTTTGTATACGGCTTACGGAAATGGAAAAAGCATATTCCGCTCGGCATCTTCGTATGGGTATTGAGTTTTCTTGCGATTGCGTGCGATTTGGCGATACCGCTTTTAAGCGCACTGATGATTGACGGATTTATCAATTACGATCCACAAAAGGGCGTAAATGCCGGTATCTTTTCCTTTTTGTGCGACGGCAGATTCGGGGAGCTCGGTTCGTGGTCGCTCTTTTGGTGGATCGTTGCGGCGTTTGCGTTGCTGGTACTTTTGCGCATCGGGTTGATCTATGCAAAAAACGTACTCATGCAAAAGAACGGATTGGAATTTGAAAACGAACTTCGGGACATGACTTATAAAAAATTTATGCAGCTCGACAGCGGAACGATTTTTTCCTACAACACGGGGGAACTCGTTTCCCTTCTCAATCGGGACGCGATCTTCTTCAAGGAACTGTATTCCCGTGTGCTGACCAACCTTTTCGACAGCGTCGTCGTGCTCGTCATTTCCTTCAGCGTACTGGCAAGCATGAACGCAAACCTCCTCTGGATTCCGCTCGTAATCATGCCGCCGCTGGTGGTGGTTTCCATTCGGTTCCGTCTGGCGGCACGCAGAACCTTTAAAAATTTGCGGGAACGGCAGTCGGAAATGAACCTGGAAGTGCAGGAAAACATCAAGGCGGTGCGCATCGTGCGCTCGTTTGCCAACGAAGAATACGAAATGCGCAAGTTTGACGCCTGTAACGACAATATGCGCAATGCGGAAATCGCACGGGTGGACGTTTCGGCAAAATATAATATGCTCTTTAATATTTTAAAGCAGATTGCCTATATTGCGACGATCGCCATCTGTTCCGTTCTGTGCATACGGGGGAATATTCTCGTGGGTACGCTTACGGCGGCTTCCACTTACGTTTTAAAGATCATGAATCATATCACGCAGGTGAACAACGCCGTTTTCATGATGCAGCATCAGCTGACTTCGGGCGGTCGCATCCAAAGCTTTATGGAACAGCCTTCCGCCGTAACCGATGCGGAAGCGGATTTCACTTTGCATACCATGCCAAAACCGCATATCCGAATGCAGGACGTCTGCCTCGATTTCGGGGATAAGCAGGTATTAAAGAACGTTTCCCTGGATATTCCGT
>CAMAGA010000174.1 GCA_945833955.1 uncultured Clostridia bacterium | reverse complement strand
CCGACGTGGACGGCTCGCACATCCGCACCCTGCTTCTGACCTTCTTCTTCCGCTATATGCGGCAACTCATCGAAAACGGCCACGTCTACATTGCCCAGCCGCCGCTCTACATGGCGATTCAGAAGGGCAAGCCGGATAAGTATATGTATTCGGACGAAGAACTCAACGCCTACCGCGCAAGCGAGCCGGGCAAGTTCGAGTTGCAGCGGTATAAAGGTTTGGGCGAAATGAGCGTGGAACAGCTTTGGGAAACGACGATGAACCCGGCAAAGCGGACGCTGCTCCGTGCGACCATGAAGGACGCCATCGAGGCGGAAGAACTCTTCTCCATTCTCATGGGGGAAAAGCCGGAACTAAGAAGGCAGTTCATCGAAGAGAACGCCAAGCTCGTTTCCGATCTGGACGTATAAGGATAAGGAGATAACCCATGGCTAAAAAAGTATCCAGCCCCGAACTCACCGAAGAGTTCAAAAAGACGCTTGCTATGACGAATACCGTGGACGTAGAGGTGAACGCCGAACTGAAAAAGTCGTTCATTGCGTACGCCATGGCGGTCAACGTCTCCCGAGCCATTCCCGACGTAAGGGACGGTTTAAAACCCGTACATCGCCGTATTCTGTACTCCATGCACGAACTCGGCTTATACAACGAAAAACCCTACCGCAAGTGCGCCAGAATCGTCGGCGACTGCTTGGGTAAATATCATCCCCACGGCGACTTGTCCGTGTACGACGCCCTCGTGCGGCTTGCGCAGGACTTCTCCATCAACTTTCCGCTCGTAGACGGGCACGGCAACTTCGGTTCCGTGGACGGCGACCCGCCCGCCGCCATGCGTTACACGGAAGCCAAGCTTTCCAGGCTGGCGGCGGAAATGTTGCGGGATCTGGACAAGGAGACGGTGGATTTTTATCCCACCTTCGACGATACGGGGATGCAGCCCACCGTGCTGCCGTCCCGTTTCCCGAATCTGCTCGTGAACGGCTCGGACGGCATCGCCGTCGGCATGGCAACGAACATTCCGCCGCACAACTTAAAGGAAGTCATCGAAGGCGTCATTGCCATGATCGACAAGCCGGACATCACCGTGGACGAACTGATGGCGTATATCCCCGCCCCCGACTTCCCCACGGGCGCAACGATCATCGGCAGATCGGGCATCCGTAAAGCATACAAGACGGGCAGAGGCAACATTCTCATCCGCGCCAAGGCGGAGATCGAAGAATACAGAAGCGGTTCTTCCACCCGCTCCCGAATCGTCATTACCGAAATTCCCTATCAGGTCAACAAGGCGGAACTCATCGTGACCATGGCGGACTACGTGCGGGATAAAAAGCTGGAAGGCATTTCGGACATCAAGGAAGAATCGGGCAGAGACGGTATGCGTATCGTCGTGGAAGTCAAAAAGGACGCCAATCCGCAGGTCGTCTTGAATTCCCTCTATCGGCATACCAAATTGCAGGTGTCGGACGGCATTATCATGCTCGCCCTCGTGGACGGCGAACCCAAGGTGCTCAATCTGAAGGAGTGCATCTACTACTATTTACAGCATCAGATAGAAGTCATCACCCGCCGCACCCGCTTCACGCTCGCCCGAACGGAAGAGCGCGCGCACATCGTGGCAGGGCTCGTGCTGGCGCTTGCCAACATAGACGAAGTCATCCGCATCATCAAGGAATCTTCCGACCGCCCCAATGCGTGCCGCCGTCTGATGGAAGCGTTCGAGCTTTCCGATAAGCAGGCGAACGCCATTCTGGATATGCGTTTGCAGCGGCTCACTTCGCTGGAAGTCGAAAAGTTGCAGACGGAGCTTGCCGACCTTGAAATGCAGATTGCGGATTTAAGAGACATCCTCGCCAAACCCGAACGGGTGAATGCGATCATCAAAAACGACCTCAACGACGTCAAGGAAAAGTACCCTTCCCCGAGAAAGACCGAGCTTTGCATCGACGAATCGGATATAGAGGACGCAGACCTCATCGAAGAGGAAGACGTCATGATCTCCATGACGCACGCAGGGTACGTAAAACGCCTGCCCGTGGAAGAATATAAGGTGCAAAAGCGGGGCGGGCTCGGCGTTATCGGGCACAAACCCAAGGAAGAGGACTTTATAGAGCGAATGTTCGTCACTTCCACGCATTCGGAAATTCTGTTCTTCTCGGATAAGGGCAAAGCGTACGTTTTAAAGGGCTACGAAATCCCGGAAGCCGCCAAAACGGCACGGGGCAGGGCAATCGTCAACCTGTTGCAGATCGAGCAGGACGAACGCATCACCGCCGTCATGCCCGTGGACCGCTCTAAGCCCGGCTATATCGCCATGGCAACGCGGGGCGGACTCATCAAAAAGACGGCAATCTCGGAATTTGAAAGCATTCGCAAGGTGGGCAAAATCGCCATCAGGATCAACGAAGGCGACTCGCTGATCGCCGCCATGGTTACTTCGGGGGAAGATCAGCTCGTCATTGCGTCCCATTCGGGCAAGTGCATCCGCTTCTCGGAAGACGACGTGCGCACGATGGGCAGAGATACGCAGGGCGTTCGCGCCATGACGCTGGACGAAGGCGACTACCTCGTGGATATGCTCGTCTATAACCAAGAAGCAAAGCTCTTCACTATTTCCGAAAACGGCTACGGCAAGCGTTCCGACTGGGACGACTACCGTTTGCAGGGCAGAAGCGGTAAGGGCATCAAGGCGGGCAACTTTACGGAAGAAACGGGTTTGCTCGTGGATATGAAGCTCGTCACGGAAGAGGACGACGTGCTGCTCATTACGGGGAGCGGAACGGTCATCCGCATCCATGCTTCGGATATCCCCGTCTACGGCAGAACGACCAAGGGCGTGCGCATTATGCGCGTGAAGGAAAGCAACGTGATCACGGTTGCCGTTACGCCCCGATCGGACGAAGAGGAAGCGGAATCCGTTGCGGAGATCAACGAGGCGATCGCCGAGGCCGGTGCAGAAGCGGAATCCGCAGCCGAAGACGAAGAGTAACGCGTAAGGAACGATACGCTGTTAAGGATAGTGCGGTAAAAATAATCAACACGCCGCCGAGGTTTCTTTACGAAACCTCGGCGGCTTTGCCGTCTTTTCGGGAGCATCGGAGTTATAGGTCGCATCGGAACAGCCTTGCCTCCACCTGACGGGGGAGGTGGCAAAAATCTTTGATTTTTGACGGAGGGAGAGAAAAACCCCGTCTTTTCGGAAGCATCGGAGTTATAGGTCGCATCGGAATAGCCCTGCCTCCACCTGACGGAGGGAGAGAAAAAGTATTTGTAATAGTTACTTCAAAGCTATAGCAAGAG
>CAMAGA010000173.1 GCA_945833955.1 uncultured Clostridia bacterium | reverse complement strand
AATCAAGCGGGTTTCCGGTTCGGGCGGCAATATCGTCGTTCCGCTGAACGACTTCGTACACGGGCAGTACTTTATTGAAGTGAGCGACTTTTACGACGACATGATCTCCGGCGAGGCGATCGTTGCGCTCTCCGCCGAGGACAAGGACACGCTGATGAAGACGCTTACCAAAACGCTCATGACCATTCACCGCTTCAAGCTGGTACACGGCGACCTGAAAGCGGAAAACGTGGTTTGCGTCAAAAACAAGCTCAACCGTTACGTTTGCAAACTCATCGACTTCGGCGCTTCCTATTTTGAAACGGATAAATTTACCGAGCCTTCGGACTTTTCGGGCGATCAGGTATACGCCTCGCCGGAGCTTTCCTTGGTGTGGCGGTGCGAAGAGGAGGAGGAAGACCCGGCAGAGTGCATAGAAAAGCTTTCCGTCAAGTCGGATATCTTCTCTCTCGGCCTCGTTTTCCATTACTATCTCACGGGCAAAATGCCGCTCTGCCATCTGGAAGGCTGTGACGAAGAGGAAGTGGAACAGCACGTAACCTACGCCATGGACATCGTTTCCAACGGCGGTACGCTGTCCGTCCGCCCGGAAATCACGGACGAGCGGTACGCCGCAGTCATTACCGCCTGCCTCGAAAGGGACCCCGAAAAGCGCCCCTCTGCGCAGGAAGTGCTTACCTATCTCAACTTTACCACCGAGCTGTGGGAAGGCGACGCCTACCGCTTCCGTATCGACGCACTCATTCGGGACGGCTACACGTCCGTGCGCAAATCGAGGGCGGGCAGAGGCGCTTATGAAATGATCCGCCTTGCCGGCAGATCGGAAACGCTGCCCGGGGAAAAACTCGTGGAAAAGGGCTACGTGACCGTGGCAGAGGGGAGCGCGCCCGCAGTACGGCGCACTGCGGATACTTCCGCGGCTACGACCGCAACCCCGGCCGCACCCGTTACGCCTGCGCCTGCCGCTACGGAGATTGCCTTCCATGCGGATGAGCCCTGGCCGGAACATCACCTCATCTGGAACGAGGACGCAATCGTTGCGGCGGGCTATAAACAGCTGACCCGTAAAGTAGGATTCATGCGCGCGCAGAACTACGAGCTGACCGATTCCACGGGCAACGCTACGCAGTTTTCCCGCAGGAACGTGCTGGAACGCGGCTTTGCGCAATCCACGGAGGAGGGCGACGACGGTTGGGACGATACCGATAAGGTTTTGCGTGCGGAAGATAAGGCGCAGTACACCGTGAATACGGGGTATATGCGTTCCAAAAATATCCGCATCCGCCAAAGCCGTTCCCCCGGCGGTTTGCTCGGTTACGATATCAACATGAACGGCAGAATCATGTTCAAGGCAATCAATATGCTCTTCCTGCTCGGTATCGTATCCAAAAAATAAACGGAATGCGGAATCCAAGGAGAAGAACCAATGAAAAAATGCAATATAGATATCTGCGTGATACTCGACGTGGATAGTATGTTCGGGCTTTACGACCGCGTGTCGGAATTCGTGCGTAAATTTCCCGTTCGGCTGGCTTATTATTGGGAAAAGAACTATGATTACACCGTCACCAAAGTGCGTATGCGGTTTTCCTATCTGCGTTCCAACGGGCCCTTTTCCGTTTGCGTGGACGACTCCGCACCCTTTTCCGACTGCAAAACGGCGGTGGAAAATCTGGATATGTACACCGGGTTTCTCAAACGGGAAGACACTTTGCATTTTCCCTCCGAATCGCACGCACTGGTAGCGGTTGCCAAATCGCTCGCTTACGATTGGGAAAAGACGGAAGAGGAAGCGCGGCATATCGTTATTGTGATCACCCGCAAGTCGGTCAGTCAGCTCCTGAATGCAAAAGACTGCGGATTTTCCGAGGAAGTGGAGGACGTGCACGACGCAATCAACCGCGCCTGGGACTTGGGGGAGGGCTTGAACGTCCGCATCGACGGGGAAGGCAAACGACTCGTTATCTTTTCCCCCGCAAGCGAATGGCAAAACGTACAGACCTTTTACGACCACTGCAAGTGGTTCGGGGATTCGGTCAAACAGGAAGAGTTATATGATTTTATCATAGAATAGAGTTCATTCTATATAGAAAGGAGGAAAAGAGATGCAGCAAAAACAGGGAGCGGGGCGTCCGTCGGGCGCACCTATCACAACCCCTTCGGGCAAAAAGCGACCCGATACCAAAATCGTCAAGGCGTACTGCGCCAAGAGCAAAAAATATTTTGCGCTCGTCTGTGAAAAACACGGGAGCGTTTATGAAGTGGCGGACTTCACGCCCATGTCGGAAGAAGAAGCCCGACTCGTCACGTCGGAAATCTCGCAGGATACGTACAATACGGCCAAAAACCTGATCGCTTGCCCCAAATGCGGCACGCGCAAGGCGTTCTCCTGTAAGTGTGCGCAGGGGGCGGAGTGTAAGCCTGACCGTAAATATAACTTCGGGTGTCTCTACTGCAAGGATTTAAAGCCGGACTATGAAGAGGCGGAAGGCGTATCCGGTCGGGTAGGGGAAGTCATCACGCTTTCCCAAGGGCAGGAAGTCGTCATCCGACAGGCGGATAACAAGCCGCTCAAAAAAATTTACGTCGGCACCGGTTGGGAAGCCTCCCGCACGGGCAACGCAATCGACGTAGACTCTTCCGTGCTCGTCTATAACAAGAACGGCAGTAAGTCGGAGCTCGTTTATTTCGGACGCAAGGAATACGGCTCGTGCATACTGCACCACGGCGACAACCTCACGGGCTCGCACGGCAAGAGCCCCGAGGAGGACGATGAAAATATCGACGTGGACCTTTCCGCCATCCCGGCTGAAATGGAGTACATCGTGTTCTTCATCAATATCTATCAATGCGTATCCCGCAAGCAGTCCTTCCGCACGGTGGACGACCTCTACATACGCCTGCGCGACCCCGTTACCAAAAAGACGCTCATCCGTTACGACATGACGGAAAACTACGGCAACAATACGGGCCTCGTTGCCGGTATTGCAAGGCGCAGCGGTGCGGGCTGGAAGTTCAAAGCCATCGGGGAAGCGGTCACCCTCACGAGCGTGCATGAGTTTATCGATTACTGCAAAAAGTATTTAAAGGAGCAGTAAGTACGCCCTCGGCTATCATCGGTGCGCAATCGGGAGTGCGGAGTCATAAATTGCGGATTTCCTCTTATGGATTATAGATCGGCAATACGTTTACACGCTCCCGTTGCACGTTATATATTATATATTATATATAAGGTATTATCCAGAAGGCGCAAGTGCAAAATAAGCATTTGCGCCGCTGTTTTATTACGGTTTTTTCTCTCCCTCCGTCAAAAATCGGAGATTTTTGCCACCTCCCCCGTCAGG
>CAMAGA010000172.1 GCA_945833955.1 uncultured Clostridia bacterium | reverse complement strand
GCAAGGGGCGCAACGGGCGCAAGGGGCGCAACGGGCGCAACGGACGAAACGGGCGCAAGGGGCGCAACGGGCGCAAGGGGCGCAACGGGCGCAACGGACGAAACGGGCGAAACGAGGGCAACCGACGAAACGGGGGCAACCGATGCGGACGATCGGACGGAGATCGGGGAAAATGCCTTTTACAAATGCATCCGTCTGCAAACCCTGATCCTGCCCGACGGCGTGGGAAGCGTCGGGGACGAGGCGTTTCGGGAATGCGAGTCGCTGGCAAGCGTCTGTATCGGCGGCGGCGTGCAGCGTATCGGCAGGTATGCGTTCTGCGGGTGCGGTGCGCTTACGAGCCTGCACATGGGCGGCGGCGTAAGGAGCATCGGCAATTCGGCGTTCTTCGGGTGTAATTCGCTTTTACGGGTGGATATTCCCGACAGCGTAACGGACATCGGGGAAGACGCATTTTTCGGGTGCGTCGGTATGACGGAGTTGCGCATCGGCAAGGCGGTAACGAGCGTCGGCAAGGGGGCGTTCCACGGATGCCGCAGTCTTGTAAGTATTGCGGTATCGCCCGATAACCCCGTCTACTACGGTGAGGGCAACTGTATCGTGGAGCAGTCGGACAACGGTAACAAGGCGCAGCCCTGCAACCGCACCGAGGAGCGGTCGGGAAACAGTACCGAGGAGCGGTCGGGAAACAGTACCGAGGAGCGAACAGACAACCGCACCGAGGAGCAGCCCTGCAACCGCACCGTGGAGCAGCCCTGCAACGTCTTGCGCTTCGGCTGTAAAAACAGCAGTATTCCCTGCTCCGTAACGGAAATCGGGGAAGGCGCGTTCTGCGGATGTACGGATCTTGCCGCCGTCACCGTACCCTGCGGCGTAAGGCGCATCGGGGACAGGGCGTTTGCGGACTGTACTGCTTTGGCGCAGGTTACCCTCCCTGCCACCTTGACGGAAATGGGGGATGAGGCGTGGGAAGGCTGTATTGCTCTTTCCGCCGTCGCCTTGCCGCACGGCGTGGAGCGCATCGGGGACAGAGTTTTTGCGGACTGTACTGCTTTGGCGCAGGTTACCCTCCCTGCCACCGTGACGGAAATCGGGGAAGGCGCATTCTGCGGGTGCAGTGCGCTCTCCGCCGTAACCTTGCCCTCGGGCGTAAAGAGCATCGGCAGGTCTGCGTTCTGCGGGTGCGGTGCGCTTTGCGATTTTGCGCTTCCCCAAGGCTTAAAGCGCATCGGGAGCGAAGCGTTCTTCGGATGTAATTCACTTATAAGCTTAACCATTCCCGCAGGCGTAACGGAAATTGCGGAAGGGGCGTTCGCTTGCGCCGATTTAGCCGAGCTGACGGTATCGCCCGATAACCCCGTCTACTACGGTGAGGGCAACTGTATCGTGGAGCGGTCGGGTAACCGTAACAAGGAGCAGCCATGCAACCGTACCGAGGAGCGGTCGGGTAACCGCACCGAGGAGCAGCCCTGCAACCGTACCGAGGAGCGGTCGGGTCAGACGTTGGTCGTCGGCGGTAAGACCGCCGTTCTGCCGCAGGGGGTAACGGCTATCGGCAACCGTGCGTTCTATCAGAGCGGCGTGACGGGCGTCACCGTTCCTTACGGCGTGGAGAGAATCGGCAAGGAAGCGTTCGGCAAGTGCGCCGCTTTGGCAAGCGTCGTGTTGGCGGAGAGCGTAACGGGCATCGGGGAAGGCGCATTTTTCGGGTGCGAAAACCTGCGTTATGCGGAATATGGCAACGCCCGCTATCTCGGCAGTGCGCAAAATCCGTTCTTCGCCTTGGTGGAGGCAACCCATCGGGGCATTACGGACTGTGCCGTGCATCCCGATGCCAAAGTCATTGCGGACGGGGCGTTCTATCGGTGCGGCGCACTCCGAACCGTGCGCCTTTCGGGCGGCTTAACGGATATCGGGAGCAATGCGTTCGCCTATTGCGAATCGCTCTCCGCCGTAACCTTGCCCTCGGGCGTAACAAGCGTTCCGAGCGGGGCGTTCTACCGTTGCCGTGCGCTCGTAAGCGTGGCGCTGCCCGAGGGCTTGCAAAGCGTCGGGGAAAATGCCTTCAACGGGTGCTTTTCTCTCCAACGCCTTGCGCTTCCGAGCGGCGTAAAGGTCATCGGGAACAATGCGTTCGACGGTTGCAGCGCACTTTGCGATTTTGCGCTTCCCCAAGGCTTGGAGTGCATCGGGAGCGAAGCGTTCTACGGGTGTAATTCGCTGCATAGCGTTGCCATTCCGGACGGCGTTGCGAGCGTCGGCAAAGACGCGTTCAACGGGTGCATTGCGCTTGGCTGCGTCACGGTCGGAAAGGGCGTCCGAAACATTCGGGACGGGGCGTTCCGCTGGTGCGAATGCTTACGGAGTATAACGCTTCCCCCGGGCTTGGAGCGCATCGGGGATTCGGCGTTCTGCGGGTGCGGTGCGCTTACGGAGGTAGACGTTCGGGGGGAGCGGGTGCGTATCGGCAAGGGTGCGTTCCGCGGTTGCGATTCTCTTTTCGGCGTTGTACTTTCCGAAGGCGTGCAAAGTATCGGGTTCGGGGCATTTTACGGGTGCAAAAGGCTTGCAAGTGCCGTCTTTGCCTGCCCGAACGGCTGGGTTGCCGAAGATACGGGCGGCAATATCCAAACCTTTACGGGTGGGGAGCTTTCCGATTCCTCTACGGCGGCAAAGTACCTTGCGGAGACTTACTGCAACGACGAATGGAAGCGGGAGTAACGATTGGCAGTCACCAATGTCCGATGGCGGTTGAAATCTGTCCGACGGCGGTTGAAATCTGTCCGACGGCGGTTGAAATCCTGCCCTGCCGCCCTGCCGCCCTGCAGCTCTGCCGCCCTTTGCCGCCCTGCCGCCCTCTGCCGCCCTGCAGCTCTGCCGCCCTCTGCCGCCCTGCCGCCCTGCCGCCCTGCAGCTCTGCCGCCCTTTGCCGCCCTGCCGCCCTCTGCCGCCCTGCAGCTCTGCCGCCCTCTGCCGCCCTCTGCCGCCCTGCCGCTCTGCCGCCCTGCAGCTCTGCCGCCCTGCCGCCCTCTGCCGGGGAGAGTCTTTTATGGGGAGAGCCTTTTACAAGGATAAGCCTTAACAATATTTTACGTGCCGCCGAGGTTTTGGGGTTCACTTCCAAACCTCGGCGGCTTTGTTTGGTTGTTTCGGGGCGTGTCGGAGTGATAGGTCGCATCGGTTTTGCCCTGTTTCCACCTGATAAGGTCAGAGTTATAGGGCGTATCGGAACAGCCCTGCCTCCACCTGACGGGGCAGAGTTATAGGGCGTATCGGTTATGCCCTGCCTCCACCTGACGGGGGAGGTGGCACGGCGAACGCCGTGACGGAAGGAGAGAAAAAACTACAAAGAGCAAAGAGTTTAG
>CAMAGA010000171.1 GCA_945833955.1 uncultured Clostridia bacterium | reverse complement strand
TCCGTCAAAAATCAGAGATTTTTGCCACCTCCCCCGTCAGGTGGAGGCAGGGCTGCTCCGATGCGACCTATAACTCTGCCCCCGTCAGGTGGAGGCAAGGCAAAGCAATTGCTTTCTGAATCCTTTCAGCCGAAGGGAAGGACGGGGTTTTCTCTCCTTCCGTCACGGCTTGCGCCGTGTGACCTTCCTCGAAGAAGGAAGGCAGGGCGTAGTAATTTCTGACTTGAAAGATTCGGTAAAGTACGGATTCACAGCGGCTGGAAGGCTCCACCTGACGGGGGAGCTGTCAGCGAGCGGAAAGCGAAGCTGACTGAGGGAGAGATTGGGCGGTAAATGTTTGCGGTAAGCGCAAGAGTTATTTATCGCCCCATTCCGACATGGTACGTTGCGAATTGCCCGGCACGCGGTTGCTTTTTACGCCGCACTATAAAAAGCGTATTTTTTATGTATGTTTAGAATAAATTTGCAAAAAATATACAGAAAATGCAATATTCACAAAATCTTCACCGAAAAACGCTAACGCTTTTTTTTATTTTGTGATATAATTTGAGCAGGTTCTGTATAAATAAGCAAATGAACCGTAAATTTATACGCCGATCGCATGGGGGGATTCCTCGGCGGTCGGACGACGGAAAGGAGAATCGGATGCATAAATTTTTTAAAATTGCAATTATTTTTTCGCTCGTTCTCGTCCTTTGTTGCAGTCTTTGCGCCTGCGGCGCAAACGGTAAGTCCGCTTACGAACTTGCGCTGGAAAACGGCTTTACGGGCACGGAGGAGGAGTGGCGCAAATCCTTGAACGGCGCAGACGGCGCCACCGCCTACGAGCTTGCCGTCCTCGACGGTTTCGAGGGGACGGAAGAGGAATGGCTTGCCTCTCTCCGCGGCAAAAACGGCACGAACGGCAAGGACGGCGTGCTCTACGAACCGTCCGAAGATACGCCCATGGGCGGGCAGACCGCCGCTTCCAACCGCGCGCTGGTGCAGAGCGTAGCCATCCGCGCATACGAGGCGGAAAACGGCATGGAGAACGCAACTCTCGGTACGGGGTTCGTTTATTCGATCGTCCGCAACGACGAAAAGAAAACGGCGGACGTACTCCTCGTTACGGCTTACCGCAATATCTTCCGCGCCACCAATCCGAACAAGGTGCTTTCCCATATTCAGGTAGCCACCTTCGGCAAGGAAACGTACTATCGGGAGGGCGATTTGGACAACGCCTACGTGGAAGCTTCCTTCTGCGGCGGGTCCGTGCCTTACAACCTGGCGGTGCTTTCCGTTCGGGATTCCGCCTATTTCTATGAAAGCGCAGTGCAGGCGGTTTCTTTCCGCTCCTCGGACGACGTGCGCGTCGGGGAAGCCTGCTTTGCCGTGCAGTACGCCGGTTACGACACTGACGAATACGACAGCAACGTGCTTTCCGCAAGTTCCGGCATCGTTTCCAACCTCAGCGAATACGCCAAATATGCCGACTGCGACAATTCCGATCAGCGCTACCGTCTGCTCCGCGCGGACGTTCCCACCAATGCGGGCGGAATGGGCGGCGCACTCTTCGATCGGGACGGTAACGTCATCGGCATGACGGAGATCACGAGCGGCAACGTTGCCACCATGCTCGGCTATAAGGACAGCAATTATCATCTCATCGAGGGCGTATCGCTCTTTACGCCGTCTTCCGTTATCGAAAAGCTCGTCCGCAATATGATAGACAACGACGGCGCGCTCCGCAAGCTTTCGCTCGGCGTAAGCATCGCCATCTGCGAAGTGGATACCGTGTACAATGCGGAAACGCAGCAGACCATCGTGGCGCATTCCGTATTCGTTACGCACGTCAACAGCGAAAGCCCCATGTACGACTACGGCGGAACGGGCAATAACGGGCTTTGGGGCGGAGACATCATCCGCTCCCTGCAAATCGAAGGGCAGGAAGAAGTAGAGCTGAATAAGCTGTATACGATCAAGGACTTCCTGTTCGACGTGCGCATCGGCGACACCGTGCACTTCCTCATCGAACGCTACAATCCTTCGCTCAAACGCTATACCACTTATATTATAGATAAGACGTTTACGGCAGGTAACTTTATCGTGCCCACGTCTTTGAACTAATCGGAAAGGAGAACTGAAAAAATGAAACGCTTAATCAAAATATTCGTAACGGTTACGGTAATCTGCTGTATCGCATTATTCGGCGCGTGCAGTATGCAGGGCAAGTCGGCTTACGATATTGCCGTGGAAAACGGCTATCAGGGCACGGTGACCGAATGGCTCGAATCCCTGAAAGGTACGGACGGCAAATCGGCTTACGAAGTCGCCGTGGAAAACGGGTTCAAGGGTACGGTTACCGAGTGGCTCAAATCCCTCAAGGGGACGAACGGCAAAAACGGTACGGACGGCAAGGACGCCGTAGAGGAAAAGACGAACGAAGCGCAGAATATTTCCGCCGCCATCAACCGCACCATGTACGAGACGGTTGCGGTAGAAGCGTATGACAGCTCCTACGTGAACGCCTCTTTGGGTACGGCGACCGTCTATTCCGTAGACCGCAACGACGAAACGGAAACGGCTACCGTCTACCTCATCACGGCTTATCACGTCATATATTCCGACGTGCGCAGCAATCCTGCCGTCTGCAACACCGTCAAAGTGGCGGCGTACGGCTACGAATACTATTGGGGCGATACCTCCGATTCCAAGATTACGGACGCCGAGGGCAACGAAGTGCAGACGACCGAAAGAGCCACGTTCGTGGGCGGTTCGGTTGCCAACGACTTTGCCGTGCTCAAAGTGGAAAATTCCGCATACTTCTATAAGACCAACGTGCAGGCGGCGACCTTTGCCGATTCCGACGCGGTAACCGTGGGCGAAGCCTGCTATACCGTGGGCTTCGGTTCGGGCAACGGGCTTACGGCTACGCGCGGCGTCGTTTCTTCCGCAAGCGAATACTTAAATTCACAGGATTCGGACGGCAGAACGCAGGTCTATCGCTATATCCGCTCGGATATGTCCGTCAACGGCGGTAACTCCGGCGGTGCGCTCATGAACGCAAACGGCGAATACGTGGGCATGATCTCCGCCAAACTCAATACGACGATGGGGTTCGAAGGCATGGCGTACTGCCTGCCCGGCAATCTGGTTGCAGGGCTGGCGCAGAATATCATCGACAACAACGGCACGTTCCGCATGGCAAAGACGAACGCCACGCTTGCCGTACAGGGCGTCTATACGGAATTTGACGAGTCCACCGGCAAAACGAACGTGGAATGCTCCGTTGCGTTCAAAACGATTGAAAACGGTGCGCTCAACAACGTGAATACCAAAATTTTGCCGGGCGACGTACTCATCAGCATTGCCGTGGGCAGAAACACCAAGCGCATCACGCAGCTTTGGCAGGTCA
>CAMAGA010000170.1 GCA_945833955.1 uncultured Clostridia bacterium | reverse complement strand
ACCTTTGCCTTTGATTTTCATTCCAATCCCGCTTTTCCCGAATCGGCAGGTACGATGTTCGTTCCTGACGAAACGGAAGCGGATCTGGAACAACGGCTAAGGTTTCCGTATCCGTCTGTCAATCAGATAGCCCGAAATGCGGACGGAGCCCTGCTGATAGCCGCTTTGGGGGAAAAGGACGCGTCCTTTTTAACGCCGACGATTTTACAATACATCGACGACTTTTACCCTTCCGTCTACTCGATTGCACTGGTTTCCGTGCCGAACAGCACCCTCTCTTCTATCCATTCCGAACGGGTCGATCTCGCCCTCGAACGCATTATCCGTCACAGCGACGCAGTCATCGTCGTTTCCTACCGAATGTATTCCCACGCCTTCCCCGATACGCCGCCGGATAAAATAGAGACAAAGATCTCCGATTCCGTCTCCGCCATACTCGATTATATTCTCTTCCGATTTTCCAAGGAACCGATCGATCTTTCGGATCCATCGCAGAGTCTGTCTTTTTGGAATTCGGTCGAGTATATCCTGCCCCCGCATTTAAAAATTATCCCCGGCAAGCGAGGAAAGGAAAGCCGCTACTTGCCAACGCAGTACCTTCCGCTGTATTCGCAGTATCTGGGCAAGACGGCTTGCTTTGGGTTTGATTCCTATGCGGAGCAAATTTTTAAGGACTATTTGCCGGCGGACCTTGCATTGCCCTGCTTTTTACCCAAAACGAAGCAGTCGCTGCTATATAAAATTTTCCCCATGAAAAAGAAAAATGCGAGCGCCGTTACCTACACCGACGATATGTACGGGAGCTTGCAAGCTTATAAAAAGGGCGATTTTGTGTTCGTTTTGCACGATTTGGAAAAGAGCGACGGTACGGACTACATCAACGCCGTGCAACAGTTAAAAGCCCAAGGCGCAACCGTGGTTACGATGACGAGAAGGGGCAACCTTTCCGACAATTTCATGACGGAGCGGCTCGCCATAGGAGACCTTGCCTTGGAAATGGAATACCCCCACGTAAAATTGCTCGGCATAGAGGAAGCGGCGTTTGGCTTAAAAGAAAAGACCGTTATTTTTGCTTTACGCTCCCTTTTATGCAATCTTTGCCGGAAGGACGATCGTTCCCGCTTTTTGCAAGCGCTGCAAAGGACGCCCAAGCAAATCGCATTCGTTGCCGACTGCTCGCCCGATCCGACTAATTGGGAGGAATCGCTCACCCGAACGGTGCAGGCGTTACCCCCTTCCGCAATATCCGACACCAACGAATTATACGTTTTGCTCCTTACCGAAAACGGCAACTACGTAACCGAACAAGACGTATGCCGCACGTTGCAAATGCAGAATATCGCTACCGCCGTTACCGTTGCATCGGCTAAACCGCCGCTTTGCAATGCGGACGCACCCTTTGAACCATCCGAACACACAATCCTATTACAAATCCATTACGAAAGCGAGAAAAACTATCATGACCAATAAAGCATTCCTCTACGTATATTTTCAAGCAGACGTCCATATAAAGGGCGTTGAAGATCAAAACGTTCACTTTGCCCTCAGTCGGGACGGACTCCACTGGACGGCGCTTCATCAGAATAGGGCGATTCTGCTTGCCGATCAAGGCACGAAGGCCATCCGTGACCCGTATTTGTTCTATAACCGATTGACGAAAAAATACACTATTCTTGCCACCGACCTGGACGCAAACGGAAAGGATTGGGGCAGATACGCCAATGCCGGGAGTTTGCAGATTGCCGTTTGGGAATCGGAAAACCTGCTCGACTGGTCCAAAGAGCAACTCTTCCCGCTTGCCAAACCCGGTACGGGCTGTATGTGGGCGCCTACCGTTTGTTTTGACGAAGAAGCCAACGACTACGCCGTGTTCTTTACCGCCAACTACCCGGGGACTTTTGATAAGTGCATATGGTGCGCGCACACCGTGGACTTCCACTCTTACGGCGAGCCCTTTGTATTCAAAGCGCCCGAAAAGAACGTGGAAGGAATCCGCGACTTCCGCAAATTCCGCCGTTCGCCCAACCTCACCTTTATCGACGCAACGATCGTCCCCCTCCAAGGGAAATACTATATGTTCGTTAAGCGGGAACAGGACGTTACCGTGCAACTGGAAGTTGCCGATTCCCTCTTCGGGGAATACAAGCTTGTAAAAAGCAAACTGCTGAATACCAACGGTATAGAGGGCCCTGCCGTTACGCCGATCGATGAGCCGCAATGCGACGCCGATCCCTTCCGTTATATTTTATGGACAGACGGATATTGCGGCCCCAATAAACGCAAATTTCTGTTCCCCTCGGAAGCGAACAGTGTGGCGGACTTTGCGCAAGGCAACTTCCGCAGATTAAAACCGAAGGAGTTTAAAATGCCCCTCGGCGGCAAACACGGTTCCGTCATCTCCATTTCCGATGATGAATATGAAGCACTGCTTGCCCGCTTCGGAGGCGAATCATGATCCCCTTTGCAGAATACAGCGGCGAGACGGACGAGGAAGGACTGCCGCACGGGTATGGAGAAGCCGTCTATCCCGACGGAACGACTTATACGGGAAGCTTTGCCCACGGCGAATATGCAGGGCAAGGCGTGCTTGCCGACGAGGAAGGCCCCATTTACGACGGCGAGTGGCTGAACGGCAAGCGCAACGGCAAGGGCATGGAATTTGATATGCACGGCTATATCTCTTATAGCGGCGAATGGCGCAACGACGAAAAGCACGGCTACGGCTCCGAATATATAGGCGGCGCAATCGTATACGAAGGCGAGTTTTCCGACGGCAAGGCAAACGGCTACGGTAAATCCTTTGATTACGAGGGCGAAATTTTATACGAAGGGCTCTGGAAAGACGATAATCCGGTTGGTTCCTGATATATCCGTTGCCCACAGTCCCTCCCCTGCCCCTACTTTGCGACTAATCGGCTGTTTTTCGGTTACTGCTTTTTCGGTTACTGTTTTGCGGTTACTATTTTGCGGCTGCTGCCATTTTTTCGGTTACCCCACCCCGCGGCTATCCCGACTCTTCGGCAGCCTCACCCTGTAACCGTCCGCTCCATGGATACGCAATACACATTGCCGTGCCGATTTGAATTGTATATATAATAAATAAACAGAGGTCAAAAAAATGAATTACAGAGTAGATATAACGGACGTCGTTCTGACGACGCCGAGGTTAACTTTACGAGCATCGCAATCCGGCGATTTAGACGACCTCTATGCCTACGCCAGCGTGGACGGCGTTGGGCAGATGGCAGGCTGGTTGCCGCATAAAAATAAGGACGAAAGCAAACAAATATTGAAAATGTTCATAGCGGATAAAAACGTGTTTGCGATCGTCTATCAAGGGAAGGTCATCGGCTCGTTGGGCATAGAAAAGTACAATGAAAAGGAATTGCCGGAGT
>CAMAGA010000169.1 GCA_945833955.1 uncultured Clostridia bacterium | reverse complement strand
AGCCCGTTCTGACCCGCACGAAGATTTTATATCAGAACTTAGAGCGCTTCGGGGTGACCAACGCCATCGTTACCGCTGCGCTTCCGTCCGCACTTTCGCCGTGCGCATACGGGTACTTCAATAAAATACTCGTCGACGCGCCGTGTTCGGGCGAGGGGATGTTTAAAAAAGAGGAAGCTGCCATCGGGGAATGGTCCCGTGCCAACGTAGCCATGTGCGCCGAAAGGCAAAAGGGCATTTTGGAGGAAGCCGCCAAAATGCTGTGCGTAGGCGGCAGAATGGTCTATTCCACCTGTACCTTTTCTCAAGAGGAGGACGAATGGCAGGTAGCGGACTTTTTAAAGACGCATCCGCAATTCACGCTCGTAGAACAGAAAAAGCTGTTGCCGCATCAGGAGCGGGGGGAAGGGCACTTTGTAGCCGCCTTCGAGCGCACTGCGTGGTCGGAAGAGGAAGTTGCGGCAGGGTATAATACCTTTAAACCCCGCTTCTTAAAGATGAGCAAGCCCTCGGAAGTCTATCTTGCATTTGAAAGGGAAGTTTTAAACATTGTTACGGAAAGAGTGTTCCGCTCCCCGAACGGCAATCTGTACCGCTTTTTGGGGGATGCCGTCAACTTTTCCAAGGGGGACCCGATATTCGTCCGCAGTTGCGGCGTGGAACTCGGCAGGGAAATCAACGGCAGATTCGAGCCTGCCCATGCGCTGGCAATGTCGCTTTGCAAGGCGGACGCCAAAAGGAGCATTTCCTTGGACGAAGAGACCGCCAAGAAGTACTTGCGGGGCGAAACGATCGAGGCGGATATTTCCAACGGGTGGTGCCTCGTCTGCTACGGGGACTATCCGCTCGGCTGGGGCAAAGCCGTGAACAGTACGGTAAAAAATCACTATCCCAAAGGACTGAGAATGATCGGCTGACGCCGCTTAAGAGAGAGTCCCTATTCCCACCAAGGTTTTTCCGTTATGGAATGTTTGCGTTCGGGGATTCGGATTCTCTCCTTTTTCGTCGTTACTTTGGGTAAACGGATGGCTTTTCCGCTGTATTCTTTGCCGTTTTCCGCCCGATAATAGGGGATTACGGTATATTCGTAAATGCACTCGTCCATTAAATCCGTATCGCAAAATACGGTCTTTGCGCCGTCCTGCATCACGTATTCCTCGTCTCCGCATTGGCGGAAGATCCTGTATCGGAAAGGCGTATTTTTTTCCATGCAAATGGTCACCCTTTCCCCGTCGTACTGCAACGTGGGCTTTTTGACGGTCGGGTGCGAGTAATAGTCGGACCTTTCCGTGGGAGGATAGCTTTTTTTGCACTTTGTAAAGAGTACGGAGCAAACGGGCGCAATCGGGTCGGCAAGCAGTATTCTTTGTGCGTTCGTATAGGCACTCTTATCTATCCGTACCGTTGCAATATGATTTTCCCGAAACGGTTCCGGGAATCGCTCGGGGTATAAGCTTTCTAAAATTCGTTTTACAGTGCGGCAAGGTATGCCGCCGCCCGTCATGGTAATTTTTTCGTTATTCCGATTCCCGTACCATGCGCCCACCGTATCCTGCGTGGTATAGGCAAGCGTGTAGGCGTCGGTGTTGCCTGCATTCGTGCCGCCCGTACCCGTTTTGGCGCACACGGCAAAGGGCAGGCTTCGTAACGCTTTTGCCGTACCGCTCTTGGCGGTATATTCCAGCATACCGTTCATAAGCTGGGCGGTATCTTCCGCAAATACCCGTTCGGAATGCGGTTCGGCGGTATAAAGCGGCTTCCCGTTCCCGTCGGTAATTTCCGCAATAAAGCGGGGCGCACGGTATAAGCCGTAATTGGCAAAGGCGGTATATCCGCCGCACAGTGTCAAAAGGTCCGTTCCCCGTTGCATTGCCCCCAAAGCAAGGGTCAAGGCCATATCTTCCGCAGGCACGGCTATGCCGAGCTTTTGTAAATAGGCACAGCTCCTTTCCGTACCCAAGGCGTTCAGAACGTGCACGGCCGGTATGTTGGCACTCTTAGCCAAAGCTTCCTTTGCGCTCAGGTAACCGCCCGTTTCGCCGCCGTAATCGGAGGGGGAATACCCGTTGAAGTCCGTCTTTTTGTCGGGAATGGGCGTACAGGGGAAAATCAGGTTTTCCTCCAGCGCCGGGGCGTATACGGCGAGCGGCTTGATTGCGGAGGCGGGGCTGCGGACGATGTTTCCGCAGGTCGAATAATACCCTTTGACGCCGCAATCTTCGTTGCCGATAACCGCATATACCCGATCGCATTCCGCTTGCGGCAGACCTTCTAAAAGTGCCTGCACGGACGGATCTATATAGGATCGGACTTGTACGCATTGCTCTATTGTCAGGCGTTCCCTTTCCATAATTTCCCCCAGTTCCGCATATACGAGGTCCAGATAGGGTTTATCGCAGGCGGAAGATTGGGTGGGGAGCGGCGTAGAAAGCGCATCCTCGTAAGTGGCGGCGTCTATATAGCCCTGCGTAAATAAATTTTTGAGTACGAGGTCTCTTCTTGCTTTGCAGAGCGTGGGGGAGACGAACGGGGAATAACGGTTGGGGGAAGGAATCACGCCTGCCAGCATTGCACCTTCCGCCACGGTCAGTTCGCTTACCGGTTTATGAAAATAAAAATCGGAAGCGTTCCCGATGCCGAATGCGGAATGCCCGAAGTAGATGGCGTTTAAATAGCAGCCGAGTATTTCGTCTTTGGAATAGAGCTTTTCCAAAGCAAAGGTGAGTCGGATCTCCTTCATCTTGCGGGAAAGCGTCTTTTCCCCCGAAAGCTGCGTGTTTTTGACGAGTTGCTGACTGATCGTGGAAGCGCCTTCCTTAAAGGAACGGGAGAGGAGGTTTTTATAGGCGGCTTTGAGCATTCGCTTGGGATCGACGCCGCGGTGCGCATAAAAGCGCTTGTCTTCCGTGGCAACGAAGGCTTGCTTCACGTGGTCGGGGATTTCTTCTGCGGCAACCGTTTCCTTGCCGCCGGCGGAAATATCGGCAAGAATGGCGCCGCTTCGGTCGGTGATATGCACGGCGGTTGCCGATTCGGAAAGCGCCTCCGTGTTTAAGGTTACTCCGCTTGTAACGGAGAAAAATACGATCGTCCCTGCAAGGAGCAAAAATAGCAGGAAAAAGAGAAATAGGAGCAGGGTATTTCTCACGATTTTTAAAACTTTTCTCATAAAAACAGTATCTATAATTGTTGAAAAATTATTTATAAAATAGTATAATGAAATCGTATCATCGTTTTTTGTAAGGAGTGATTTTCATGAAATATCATATAGTAACCTACGGTTGTCAAATGAACGTGCATGAATCGGAAAAGATAGCCGGAATCTTGCGTGCAAAGGGATATGCGGAGGAAACGGACGTCAGAAACGATGCGGATATCATCGTTTTTAATACCTGTTGCATTCGGGAAAATGCGGAAAATCAC
>CAMAGA010000168.1 GCA_945833955.1 uncultured Clostridia bacterium | reverse complement strand
ATATCGTTGGCAGTACCCATTTCCACAATCTTGCCCGCATACATAACGGCGACTCTGTCCGCCATGTTGGCAACGACGCCGAGGTCGTGCGTGATGAAGATGACGGAGAGCTTTCTTTCTTCCTTGATGCGGTTGATGAGCTCCAGAATCTGGGACTGAATGGTTACGTCGAGTGCGGTCGTCGGTTCGTCGCAGATGAGGATATCGGGGTCGGCGGAAAGTGCAATCGCAATGACGACACGCTGACGCATACCGCCGGAGAACTCGAACGGGTACTGATTGTATCTCTTTCTCGATTCGGGGATGCCGACTTCGTCCATGAGCTTTAAAGCACGGCTCTTTGCCATACGTTTGGTGACTCTGTGCACTACGCCCGTTGCGTTCTTGGAAACGTAAGCGAAGTACTTTTCCGTCATGTCGTCCCAGTCGATGGAATCCTTTTGGGCGAGGATTTCCTGGTAGAAGTCGATGACGCGGTTGAATACGGCGCGGATGTCGTCCTGAATGGCTTCTTTATCCGTGAGATTGAGGGGCACGACGCTCCAGTTCGGCTCTTTGCCGGAAGCGACGATCTTATCGTGTTTCGCCTGCTGCTTATTAAAGCGTGCCTGTTCCTTCTCGTTGCGGCTCGTTGCGTCGAAATACGTTTCGAGTGCGGCGTTCAATGCGCCCTTGAAGGTATAGGCGTTGCTGTCCTTGATGATGGCGAGATGGTCGATGGAGTCGAGTACGGCGTCGATCGCCTTCTTTGCTTCGGGATAAATCACCTTCGGGTCAAGTTCGCCCTGCGTGAAGCGAGGCAGAAGGTCCGTGAGCATATCCACGACTTGCTGCTTCTTCTGAATGGATTCGTTGAAAGAAGCCAAAATCGCATTCTTAACCTTGATGCGGAAGTCGGCAAGGAAATTTTCTTCCCGATATGCGTCCAGATAGGCGTTGAGCTCTTCCGTGGGCATTTCGGGCAGGACTTCCTTTCCGCTGTGCGCAAGGTAGAACGCCGCAGAGAAGTAGGAAACGGGCACTTTCTTTGCGCCTTCGTCGCATTCGGAGCGCATCTCTTTGAGAACGTCCGTCAATGCTGCGTAGGCGTCCGCTTCCTTGCTCTGGTGCGCTTTCTTGGCGATATTTTTGAAGCGTTCGATCGTTTCGGGGAAGAAGTCGGAAGAAACGACGTCCGGATGCATGGAACGCTTGGCGAGCGTGTAGATTTCCTTTACGGTCTGCGCACCGTTCTTGACGGCGGATTTTTCGATTTCAAAGAGGAAGTTGTCGATTTCTTCCACCGCTTCCGTTGCGGCTTCCTGCGCAATATTGTATTTGTTGAGAAGCGCAATGCCGGCGTATTCCTGCTTCTTCCACGATTCGATACCGGCATGGATCTCATTTTCCTGATCGGGATAAGCGATCTGCATATAGTGTTCCAAATTACGAAGCGTGACGGAAAGCGTCTTTTTAGAGTTGCGCTGGTTGGCTTTGCCCTTCAAGATCATGGCTTCCGTGAGCTGTTTGCCGACCTTGACGATCGGGTTCAAGGAGGACATGGGGTCCTGGAAGATCATGGCGATTTTATCGCCGCGGATCTTGTGGAAGTCGTCTTCCGTAATCTTCATCAGGTCCTGCCCGTCGTAGAGAATCTGACCGTTCTCCTTGATGGCGTTGGGCGCAAGGATACCGAGGATGGCACGGGAAGTAACGGACTTACCCGAGCCGGATTCCCCTACGATACAGAGCGTTTCGCCTTCGTACAGGTCAAAGTTGACGTTTCGTACCGCCTGCACTTTACCGCCGGAAGTACGGAATGATATGCTTAAATTTTCAACTGAAAGTTTCTTTTCCATATTAGCCCTCCGATCCTCTCAAAGAAGGATTGAATGCGTCGCGCAGACCGTTACCGAACAGGTTGAAGCTGATCATCAGAAGAGAAAGGAATACCGCCGGGAATACGATGCAGTGCGGATAGGTAGAGAGATATTTTTCACCCTTGGACAGCATTACGCCGACGGAAGTCATGCCGCCCGTTTCCAGATTGACGATGCCGAGGTACGAGAGCATGGATTCCGAGAAGATAACGCTGGGAATGACGAGTACGGAACGGGTTACGATGGTACCGAGCGAGTTGGGGAAGATGTGCCGCCAGATGAGTCGGCTGTCCTTGGCGCCGAGCGTTCTTGCGGCGAGGACGTATTCCTGCGACTTGAAGCGGTAGAACTGCATACGCACGTTGGAAGCCGTGCCGATCCAGCCCGTCAGCACGAAGGCGAACAGGAGCGACGGTATAACGCCCACTTTTGCCGCCAGGTGTAACTGGAAGAGCGTTGCAACGACGATGAACGGAACGCCGGAAAGGATATCCGAAACACGCTCCAATATGAGGTCAACCGTGCCGCCGTAGTACCCTTCGATTGCGCCGTACAGCGCGCCGATGACAAGGTTGATTGCCGATACGCAGATAGCGAGCAGGAAGGAAAGTCTTGCACCCTGCGCTAAGCTGACCAGAATATCGTTACCCGTGGAGTTGGTACCGAACAGGAAGCAAGGTTCCTTGCCGTTTTCGTACACGAACAGGTTGTGGTAATTGGTACGGATGGTATAGGATACTTCGCCCGTCTGGGAAGATTTACTGGTGGAATAATACTTCCAGTAGCCTTCGTCGCCTGCAAGGCGGGTACCGTTGTAATAGAAGATCGAAGTCGGATCCGTGGTGGGCTTGGAAGCCTTTTCGTAAATGTTCTTAAAGAGCGGCGTGCCGTTTTCGTCCGTCAGGATTTCCCCGTTTTCGTCCTTCTGATAGACGGCGAGGCCCTTGTTGGTCGTTTCAAACCAGTAGTTGGGGTTGGTATCCGTTCTGTTCTGGGGCTTGGAACCCGTATAGTACATTTTGCTCATTTCGGGCAACGGGTACAGCATCTGAATGCCCGTTTCTTCCTGATAAGCCAAAACGGCTTCGTACTGCGCCTGCGTCAGCGTCTTCCAGAAATACGCCGTCTTGTTGTAGGAGTCGATACGGCAGGTATAGCTCATGTTGCCGTCGGCAAGCTGTTCCGTCTTTTTGAGTTGCGTGATGACAGGTCTGCCGCTTTCGATGCCGCAAGCGAGGTAATAATCGTAGTCCGCTTGGCTGAGCGTTTTGACGGAAGTGCCGTCCCATACGCCCGTGCCTTCCATGAAGGAGATCTTAGGCAGAGAGAATGCGTATTTACCATCTACGAAAGTAATATCGTAGGAGGAAAACATGGGGACGAAGATAGCAAAGAGGAAGAGCAGCATAATGATGAACGCCGCCACTACGGAACCCTTGTTTTTGCAGAAACGGTTGAATGCGTCCCGGAAATACCCTACGGGCTTGGTTTCTAATTTTTTATCGGAAAGTTTTGCGTCCGTCTGCGTGAACTCGAAATCAGACGGCTGCAGGTTGTTGATATCGAATTTATCCATT
>CAMAGA010000167.1 GCA_945833955.1 uncultured Clostridia bacterium | reverse complement strand
CTTCATCTTCGTTGACGGAAGAGGTATGCAGTACGGGCAACACGACGAAGGAATCGCAGGAATACGGATAGAACGTTGCAAGCAGTTCGTTCAGCATTACGGCGAGCTGTACCGTGAGGCGATCAACGGAAGAATCGAAATCTTTTACGATTTTCAACGTGAGTACTTTGGCTTCTTCCGCAAAGCGCGTTCCGTATACCCGATCGGACGGCGAAAAGATGTTGCGCCCGTAAGTACGCATATATTTTTGCTTTTCGTCAAGCTGTTTGCCCTCGTCGCTCATTTCGTCACCGTCGTTATACGATTCGTCTATACCGTGGAAGGTTCTCGAACCCTGTATAAAGCGCAATGCACCCGCATTCAATGCGTAATAACCGCGCGTTATCACTTGCAACGGCGTGCGGAAGGAAGATAACAGCAGCGGAATGCTGCGGGCTTTTCCCCCGTCTACGTATTCGATTCTTTCCCTCCTCGATAAGACTTCCTTTTTGTATTCCTTGGAAAGATCGAGGCTGTACCTACGGACCTGACGGTACTGCGGAATGGCGGAAGGCTTGGAAACGGAAGTGCCGTACACGATACCGTTTTCCAGATCGACCTTGGTGATTTTGCAGTTTTCCCCGCGGAAAATGAGTTCCTGCCCTTCCAGATAGTTCTGCCCGAGGCGATCCTTGGATAAGGACAGATAGAACTGCTTTTTTTCGCCTTCCTTGATGAAGCAGGCGAGGTCGTGCCCTTCGAGGAGCGAGTCGGTAATCAGGTGGTCTTCGCCGCCACGGAGCTTAATCGTTGCGTGTTTGCCGTTATACTGCCCGCGGATATCGTAGTTCAAGTCTATTTTACAATCGAAGAAATCCGCAAATTTTTTGTTGGCGTCGATGGAGTCGTTGCAGATGCGTAACAGATCCATCATAATCGTCGTAAAGGAAATGCGTTTGGAAAAAGGATACCGCTCGTCCATTACCGCCTTTAACGCAGGTTTCGCCAAAGCCTTTTTGACCAGCTTAGCCACCTGCTCTTCCTCTCCGGTATTGACGGTTAAATTCAGAACGTACTGCATTCTTTCCCATTCCGTCATTTTCCGAAGGAAAGATTCGTCCGAAAGCGAGCCGCTCTCCCGCAGGGAAGATACGTCAAAGGGCAAGCCGCTCTCCCGAAGAACCGACCGAAGCGCATTATACGCCTCCGGGTTGCGTTCGATGGCGTCGTCCGATAGCGTTGCCAGCAAATCCCGCTTCGGGATATCGTCTTCCTCTAATTTGTATTTCTGTTTGAAGTACTTCTTTAAAACTGCGTTTTTATCTTCGCTGTTGCTTGCGCTTTGGGCGTCGTCCGATTTTCTCGAATAACACTCGGCATAGATGCGCTCCTCGGAAATGCCGTGAATGGATTGCAACAGGATATTGAGCGCGGGGATCTTTTTATCGTTGCTGTAATCGGGCAGGAGCAATAAATCCGAATCCAAAAGGTCCTGCATCCTTTGCGGATTATCCTTATACTTTTGAATATAGCTTTCAAAATAATCGCGGAGCATATACGGGCGGGAAAGAATGCTGAGCAAGGACGCTTCGTTTTCAATCACGTTGCCGTATTGGCGGATTGCCGCAGGTAAATTGTTCAGTTTATCCAAAACGACCAATGCGCCGTAGGACGGCAATTCCCGATTGTTGAAGTCTATCTTTGCGGAATAGCCGCTCATATTGACTTTATCTATCCGCGTTTCGCCCTTCCCTCTTAACAGGCTGACGGTAGTTCTTTCCGGAATCATTCCGTTGGACAAAACCGTGGGATGCAGATCCTTTTGGTAATCCGTGATGCGCATTGCCAATTCTACGATAAAAGCGCCATTGTAATCCCGATTGCCCGATTCCAGATGATAAAAGTCCAGAATCGTCTCCGGGTCGTAGGTGATTGCATTTACTTGCTTGAAGGAAGAACCGAACACCTTGGAGAGCCGATCCTTTACGGACGGCATATTGAATTCGTCAAAGCAGACGTAGCGCAACTTTTTACTGCGCAATATAGGGTAATTGTCGTCTCTTAAATTTTTATCCAGAACGTTTCTCAGGTTCTTCTCAATCATTCCTTCAAAACGGGTATTCCACGAAGCCAACTGCACGTAAAAACGGCTGAGGATTTCCACCGTGTTGACCAGCACGACCGTATCAATGAGCTGAATGAAGCTCTGTTGCCGTGCAAATTCGTTGGAACATAAGTATTCCGGTACGGTCACGAGTAAGCTTCTGTATTTTAAAGAGCTTTCGTAATTTTGCGCGTTCAGGGCGTCGTCCGTTCCAACGGAAGAATAGTTATCTATTTTAGTCACTTTCCAGAGCGGCTCATCCAGCCGTTCCCCGGTGCGTTTATCGTACATACCCTGAATACAGCTCATACCCTTCGTTAAGAAGTCTGCAACCGAGTCGATTTCTTCCGCACTGTTGCACAGGAACACAACATTTTCCCCGCGCGCTAAAATAACGTAGATATAACGCAAAAAATAGGGTAAAAAGGAAGAGAAAAAGCTTCCGTTGACGATGAGATTCGTCCTTGCGTTGCCGCTCGGTTTGCCCTGTCTTTCTTCCGCACTCCCCGACTCTTCCAAAAGCTCCGCAACGGCGCGGGCGTATAGGTTCTTCCCGTCCACGTCATCCAGAAGAGCACGGGTCAACGGATAGTCTTCCGCCTTTATAGAACCGTCCTCCGCATCGCTTGCAGGATCGTCCTTCTTTTCCAAAACGAGGGATTCCACGTAATTATCCGAAAAGTCCTCGTGTAACTTTTGGGAAAGCTGCTGAAAGTCGTTCTCCGCCTTCTTCGTTTCCTTTCTTTCCGTAACAGCCTCGGGAGATGCTTTTGCAAGCTCCCGTTCGTTCACGCCCCGTAACCCGTCCCGAACGGACCACATGACGATGAGCATGAGCATGGAGTAATGGTAAGTGCCGTCGTAGATATGCCGTATGAACCGATAGGGAGCTTCGGCATTGCCGAACAGAACGGGAAGTTGGTATACGAGCTGCACTACCGCAAAAAAGAGCATTAAAAAGAAGGTGAAAGTGGTTAGGATCTGCCCCAATATCTGCATCTTTTCGTTGCGAAAACGGGTAACGACTTTGCTTGCCAGATTCTTTTGTTCCTCTTTTAAGGAAACTTTTACGATGAAGAGCCGAATCAAGCGATTGAGCAAGAAATATACCACGGCAATCAGAATATTCACGATCAGCACTGTGATTACGGAAGCGTAATACTGCGTCTGCTCGGAAACGCCCGCGCCGTTCGTCATATATTCCGTTATTTTTTGCACGAAGGACCACCCTGCAACCGCCGTAACCAAATCGTCCAATACGGCGAGGAGGACGATCATGCCGATGACGTAAACTACCGCAAAGGGAATGAGGAACAGATTTTTATACGCCGTTTTGTTTTTACGATCCATATAATACAG
>CAMAGA010000166.1 GCA_945833955.1 uncultured Clostridia bacterium | reverse complement strand
AAAAAGCGCGCGTAGTTCTCATCCAGGCGCAGAGGATTTCGTCCGAACAGGAAAGGACTTCCTGCGGCGTATTGCAACGGAACAACCTATCCTTATACTGTGCGGCGTTGCGCATACCCTTTAAATAGAAAACCGCCATTTTGCGCATGAATACGGTAGTGAAACGGTCGTCGGCAAAGGTGCGTAAAAGCTCCGTCTGGCGGCGAACGAGTTCTTTGCGGTTATACGGAACGGGATTATGCGTGATTTCCGCAAAAATATGCGGATTCGTCAAGGCACCGCGGGCGACCATGATGCCGTCCGCCCCGGTATTGGAAAGGAGTACGTCCGCATCTTCCGCCGAAAGCACGCCTCCGTTGGCGATGACGGGGATGCGCACCGCCTGCTTGGCTTTGGCGATCTGAGCATAGTCGGGCGTGCCTGCGTACATCTGATCCCTCGTTCTGCCGTGAATCGTGATCATGTCCGCACCGGCGCCCTCGCACATCTTAGCGAATTCTTCCGTGACGATTTTGTCTTTATGAACGCCGATACGGAATTTGACCGTTACGGTTTTACCGCTCTTTTTGACGGCGCGGATGATTTTTTCCGCCAGCGGCAAATCGTTCAAAAGCGCACTGCCTTCCCCGTTGTTGTATACCTTGGGCACGGGGCAGCCCATGTTGACGTCGATGATATCAAACGGCGCAATGTCTTCGCTTTTTGCCGCCCATTCCATAACGGACGGGTCGTTGCCGAACAGTTGCACTGCCTTGGGCGATTCCTCGGGAACGGTATATAGAAGTTCCCTCGTGTTTTCCGATTTGTAAAAGAGTCCCTTTGCGCTGACCATTTCCGTAAAGGCAAGGGCAGCGCCGTAGTCGAGGCACGTTTTGCGGAAGGCGTAATTGGTATACCCCGCAAGCGGCGCCAAAAGCACGTTGGACGGCAAAAGAACGTTCCCTATTTTCAGTTCTTTGGTTTGCATAACTTTTTCGCCTTACGGTAATATTCGTCCATTTCCGACGGGGAGAGCTTTAATATATCCTTTCCGTCCGCTATGATGAGAGACTCCATCTGCATGAACCGCTCGGCAAACTTACGGGTGCTTGCCTGTAACGATTCCTCCGAATCGACGCCGCAAAGCCGCACCACGTTGACGGTTGCAAACAGCAGGTCGCCGCATTCCTCAAAGAGATGTTCTTTATTTTCTTCCTTAGCGGCGGCAAAGAGTTCTTTTAACTCTTCGGGAATCTTCTCTGCGGCGGATTCGTAGCCGTCAAAATCGAAATGCGCCTTTGCCGCACGTTTTTGTACCTTTTGCGCGCGCATGGCGGCAGGGAAGTTTTTGGGTACGTCCCGTATGCTGGCGGAAAAGGTGTCCTGATGCTTTTCCTGCATCTTATTCTTTTCCCATACGGAGAGTGCGCTTTCCGAATCGGCCGCTCTATCCTTACCGAACACGTGTGTGTGCCTCGATATGAGCTTTTTGCAGATACCGCTCAGTACGTCCCGCATATTGTATTCCCCCATTTCCTCCCGAATGACGGCATGGAAAACGGCTTGCAGAACGACGTCGCCCGATTCTTCGATCATCTTTTCGGTATCGTTCAGTTCGATGGCGTCGGCAAGTTCGTAGGCTTCCTCGATCATATCCTTTTTGATGGATTCGTTGGTCTGGGATCTATCCCAAGGGCAACCGTCCGGTTTACGCAAGAGCCGCATGATGGCAACGAGGTCCTGCATACCGAACCGCTCCTTGCTAAGCAGCGGAACTTCGGGCACGACCAGCACGGAAGTATAGTCGTATTCCTTTTGCCGATCCGCTTCGTAGAGGGGAATTTGCGTGGCTTTGCCTTGCCGGACGTATGTAGCGATAACTTCATCGCCCAGCAAATCGCAAAGCTTCAATTTGACGTCGCCTGCCAGAAATGCGCTGTCTATATCGTAGACGACGAGCGCGCCGCACACTTCCTCCGGCATGGAGATATCATAGGCGGAAACCGCCGTATACGCCCCCGCCTTTAAATTGGTGAGGGAGATCGCCGCGGATATTTTGGAGACGCCCTCTATAATTTCCACGGATTTCCGCTTTTGCAGGAGCGCTATTACGGAATTATCTTCCGAAGCGGCGCCGTCCACACAGTATACCACGTCCTGTTCCTTGGCGGCGGCAAGCACTTCCTTGACGAGATTTTTTTGCAGAGAATCGAAAGAGCGGGATTTTTCATAGACGAAATCGAGCGTGCTATAGGGTACGCCGAGCTCTGCTACGGAACCGGCACTCTCTGCGAGTGCGGTTTTTACGATGACCTTTGCGCCGCTCTGTATGGCTTGTACGCCCCGAAGCGTAACGTCGCCCGAACGAACGCCCAAGCCGACAACGGTGATTTTCATAGAGTTTCCTTCCTTTGCATTACTTTTTTACGATATACAATAATATACAACAAATCGAAGAGAAAAGCAACTAAAAAACCGAGATTATACGCTACGGCAGCGCCGTGGATATTGATTTTTTCCAAAGAGAGCAGAATGCATTCCGTTACGATGCGCACACCCACCGAGATCAGTACGGATAGCGTGGAAACAAAGGGCTTGCCCAGCCCCGTGAGGCAGGCGGATAACGTTTGCAGTGCGGAAAAGGACACCGCCGATACGGACATAATCTTTACGAGCTCGGTGAGCAGCGTAAGCTCCTCTTCGTTCATCTTATAAAAGATGAGCCGCACGAGAAAACCGCCGGCAAAGTACACCGCAATTGCCGCCGGTATGGCGACCGCCAGCGTATAGAGGAACGCCTTTTGCACGTTATGGAAGGCGCTTGCGTATTCCTTACGGGCAAAGGCGGCGGAGACGGCAGGCACGGCGGAAACGGCAAACCCGTAACAGACGGAAACGATTAAGTTAATGATTGTTTGCGCGCCGCCGGAATAAATGCCGTATCTTGCGATCGGCGTGGCGCATTTCTCCTTTAAAAAATTCACGATCAGGAAGCTGTCTATAAAGGCAGCGAGCGGCAGAATCGCCGCCGTGAGCGCAAGCGGCACGGTATACCGAAAGATATTCTTGGCCGGGTAATCGCTCTTTTGGAAGAGGGGAAGGCAGTGCTTACGGCGGAAATACAGGACCATGCCGACGAGCGTGCAGACTTCCGCTACCGTTACGGCGAGCATGGCAAAAGCCACGGCTTTTACGAGGTTATCCCGAAAGAGCCACGTAAAAAAGATGCCGAATGCGATTTTTACGCCCTGCTCGGCGAGTTCCGAAGCCGCCGTGGGAAGCATATTGTTTTTACCCTGATACCAGCCCCGAAAGCAGGACAGGACAGAGACGGGCAGTATGGCAGGAGCAAGCATACGGTAGGCAAGGGACAGATCCTGCCCCTGCCAGAGGGACGGCACTTTTGCCAGCGTAAACATCAGCACGGAAGATACGAGCCCGACGAGGGAATAGATTTGCAGGCATT
>CAMAGA010000165.1 GCA_945833955.1 uncultured Clostridia bacterium | reverse complement strand
GAGCGGTGCGGGTACGGCGAACGGGGCAACGGGGCAGGGAGAGGGGAAGAGCGGTGCGGGTACGGCGAAGGGGGCAACGGGGCGGGGAAAGGGAAGAGCGGGGCGGGTAGGGCGAACGGGGCAAGGGGGGGGGGAGAGGGAAGAGCGGTGCGGGTACGGCGAACGGGGCAACGGGGCAGGGAAAGGGGAAGCAGGGCAGGGAGAGGGCAGGGTTATAAAACGAGAGGGTAGAGTGATGAAACGGGAGGGTAGGGCTATAAAGGTAGGGAAAAGTATTTTTTGCGGAAGGATTTTTCGGTTCTATCCCGAAAACGAAATACATATATATAGGACAAGATGTTTTCCTTTCTGCCCGAATCCGTACAAAATGCACTCAACCGATTAAGCCTGCGCGAACTTTCGGAAATCCGACTCCGCAAGGATGCACCCTGCCGCGTGCGCTACGGGGAAAGGCTGTTCTACCTTACGCCGTTCGGCATTTCCGAGGAACGGGATTTTGCCCTGCGCCCGACGGGGAAGGAACTGGAAGACGTCCTCTTTGCGGCAAGCAACCGCTCTATGTACAGCGTGTCGGACGAGTTGAAGCAGGGCTTTCTGACGGCGGAAGGCGGCGTTCGCATCGGCATCGGCGGCGTTTACTCTACGGAAAACGGCGTCGTGCAGTCGGTGCGGAACGTAACTTCCCTCAATATCCGCATTCCGCACGAAGTCACGGACTGCACCCGCTCGCTTGCGGAAAAAATCTACCGCACGGGTTTTGTCAATACCTTGCTGGTTGCGCCGCCGGGGCTGGGCAAAACGACTGCGCTTCGGGATTTATGCAGGCAGATTGCAAGGCTATTCGACCTGACTTTGCTCATTGCGGACGAGCGGGGCGAAATCACGCTGGACGGCACGGGCGATACGGGCGAAAATGCGGACAGAATCCTCTATGCGCCCAAAGCGTTCGCCTTTTCCGTAGGGGTGCGCACCATGCGCCCGGACGTAGTGGTTACGGACGAGCTGGTTACGGAAGCGGAAGGCACTGCGCTTGCCGCCGTATTGCACAGCGGCGTAGGGGTGCTTGCCTGCGTACACGGGGCGAGCCTTGCGGACGCTTCCGCCATGCAGGGCGTAAAAACGTTGCTTTTGCAAAAGGCGTTCGGGCGCATCGTCCTCTTCGGGGAAAGAGTCGGCAAAACCGTGGGCATATACGACGGCGAGGGGCATATACTATGACAGAATTTTTATTCGTAATCGTTTCCGTCGCATTCTTTTCCTACGGCGGATATATGGCGGCAGGCAAAAGCCGCAGGCGCAAGCTCTTCTTTCAGGCGTGGTACGGCTTTCACGTGCGCTTTTTGGAGGAAGTTTCCTACCGCCGCCGCCCCCTCGGGGAGTGCCTTCTGCAAGGCTTTGCGCCGTTTGATAAGCTCCTTCGGCAAGAGCCTTTTCGCCCCCCGCATTACCTTACGGCGGAGGAAGCGGCGGAGCTAAACGAGTACCTCGCAGAAATCGGCACGACGGACGCCGCCACGCAAAGGAAGTATCTGGAAGCCAAATCGCAGAGCTTACAAAACCTGCGGGATAAGTCGCAGGCGGAATACCGCCAAAAAAAGGACCTCGGGCTTCGGCTCGGTTCCCTGCTCGGTTTGGCTGTCGCAATTTTAATGATATAAATAAATTCAGATATACGGTTTTTCGGTATAGAAAATAAAAATATCGGAATATCGCGGATTGCATTCTATCAACGTAACGGAGTCGCACTATGGAAATCGGTATTCTGTTTCAGCTGGCGGCGGTCGGGCTCATCGTCACGATCATCTGTCAGGTATTGAATAAGGCGGGCAGGGAAGATATTGCCACGGTGGTGGGCATCGTCGGGCTCGTCATTGCGCTCGGCGTGGTGGTGAGCATGGCAGGCGACCTCTTTGAAGCGGTCCGCCGCATCTTTGAGCTTGCTTAGCGTATCATGGAACTTTTCCGCATCATCGCAACCGCCGTCATCACGGCAATCGCCGTCATCATCGTTCGGGAATACCGCCCGGACTTCGCCTTCGTAATCACCGTCTCCGGCGTCATCATTCTGCTCCTGTTTTCCGTGGACTATATGCAAACGGCAATCGAAGCCATTCGGGAGATCGCCGCCCTCACCGGTATCGAAAATTCCTTTTTGAAGATCCTCTTAAAGATCATCGGCATCGGGTACCTCGTGGAATTTGCCGCAAGCATCCTCACGGACTTCGGCTCGGCGTCCCTTGCGGACAAGGTCACTTTCGTCGGCAAACTCGTCATATTCAGCATCTCGCTGCCCATCGTCAAGGCAATGCTCGTGTTGGTACAAAACCTCGCTTCCATCGTATCGTGAAATCCCGCTTCCCATCGTCAAGGCAACGCTCGTGCCGGTACAAAACCTCGCTTCCATCGTATCATGAAATATCGTAATTTAATTCTCGTTCTCATTTTGTTTTTCATCCTCTGCCTGTGCCTGCCCGCACCTGCCGCCAAGGCGGAAGAGTCGGCTCTTCCGTTCTTTGCGCAGGCGCAGGAAACGTTGTTTGCGCAGGCGGAAGGCTCGTCCTCCCCCTCGCTCGGCGAGTATACGGAGGAACTACTCGATAACCTCGACACGGAAGAGCTGGAGTCGTACATCGCTTCGCTCCATCCGGGCGATAACACGCCGCTGAAGGACAAGCTCTTAAAGCTTGCCATGGGGGAGTTCGATTTTTCCTACGATTCGCTTGCCGAAAGCGTGCTTTCCGTGCTGGGCAAAAACCTGCGCTCGCTCGTGCCGTCGCTCGCCGTCATTGCCGCCGTCTGCGTGCTGTGCGGCATTCTCACGTCCATGCAGAACGGGTTCATCCATCAGGGCGTGGCTACGCTCGTCCGCTTTACGGCGTTCGCTTCCGTCACCGCCGTTCTGCTCACGCATATCACGGAGTGCGTGGCGCAGACGTTTGCCGCCACGGCGGAAATGCAAAAGCAGATGCAGATCGTCTTTCCGCTCCTTTTAACGCTCATGTCCTCTTCCGGCGGTACCGTTTCGGCGGCGGTCTACCGCCCGACTGCGCTCTTTTTGTCGCAGGGGATCACCTCGCTCATGACGCAGGCGGTGCTGCCCTGTTCCGTCATCATTCTCGTGCTGGACATCGTGGGGCATATCAGCCCCTCGGTGCGGCTGAATAACCTCGCAGGGGTGTTCCGCAGCGTCAATAAGTGGATCATCGGGCTGTCCGTCACGCTCTTTTCGCTCTTTCTGACCATTCAGGGCATCACTTCCGCCACATACGACGGCATCTCCTTCCGTGCCATCCGTTACGCCATCGGCAATACGGTGCCCATCGTCGGGGGATTCGTGTCGGGCGGGTTCGATATGCTCGTGGCAGGCAGCGTACTCATCAAAAATGCGGTGGGTACGTGCGGCGTATTCATGCTCTTTTCCGTCATACTGGCGCCCGTGCTGGCGCTTGCCGCCCTGCATATCCTGCTGCGCATCGTCGCCGCCGTTGCCGAACCCATCGGGGAAGGCGGGCTTTCCGCTTTCTTTACGGGGC
>CAMAGA010000164.1 GCA_945833955.1 uncultured Clostridia bacterium | reverse complement strand
TAAACGCAAAAGATAGAAATATAGAAAACGACCTTGCGGCAAATTTTTGCATAGGTCGAACATAGGAGAATCTATTATGAAATATACGTTTGAACAGGCAGAAAAGAGCCGGGTAAAAATCGTCATGACGTTCGACGCAGAAGAACTTGCGGCGGCAGAACAGAAAGCTTATATCCGCAATAAGGGCAAGTACGTCGTAAACGGTTACCGCAAGGGTAAGGCACCCAAGAAAGTCATCGAAATGAACTACGGCCCCGTATTCAGTCAGGACGCCATCGAAGACCTCTATGAAGAAAACTTCGACCGTATCCTCGACGAAAACAAGGATAACTTCACCGCAATCGCACAGCCCAAGCTGGAACTCGGCGATTCCGAAGCAAACGAAGTCGTTATCATCGCCATGCTCCCCGTTAAGCCGGAAGTCGAACTCGGCGCATATACGGGGCTGGATATCGTCAAGACTGCCAAGGTCGTAACGGATGCGGACGTAGACGCACAGCTTCAATCCGAAATCGAAAAGAAAGCGGAACTCGTTCCCGTAGAGGGCAGAGCTTGTAAGATGGGCGACACCGTGGAAATCGACTTCTCCGGTTCCGTAGACGGCGAAAAGTTCGCAGGCGGCACGGCGGAAAGATATTCCTTGGAATTGGGCAGCGGCAGCTTTATCCCCGGTTTTGAGGAGCAGGTTGCAGGCATGAACGCAGGCGAAGAAAAGGACGTAGTCGTAACCTTCCCCGCAGAATATCATGAAGCATCCCTTGCCGGCAAGGAAGCCGTATTTGCCGTAAAACTGCACGTCATCAGCGAAAAGAAGCTTCCTACCGTAGAAGAATACGTGGAAAAGCTGAAGATGAGCGTGGAAGACTACAAGGCAAAAGTACGTGCAAGACTGGAAAAGAAGACGGAAAACGAAAACCGCGACAAGACGGAAAACGCCATCGTGGAAGCGATCTGTAAGGGCGCCAAGTGCGAAATCCCCGAAGCCATGATCGACTCCCAGATCGAAGAAACCATGCATAACTTTGAAATGCAGCTTTCCTACTCCGGCATGAAGCTTGCAGACTATTGCAAGTATATGGGTACGACCGTAGAACAGATGCGCGAGCAGACGAGACCGAGTGCGGAAAAGAACGTGCTTGCACAGCTCGTAATCGATAAGCTCATCCGCACGGAAAAGATCGAAGCTACCGAAGAAGAAATCGAAGCGAAGATTGCACAAGACGCCGCTTCCGTAGATAAGGCGGTGGAAGAATATAAAAAGAATATGAAGCCGCAGCAGATAGAATATATCCGCAACGACATCATTATCACCAAGTTGTTCGCATTCTTAGAAGCAAACAACAATATGATTGTGGAGGAATAATCAATGCAGGAAAAGAATTACGTCATTCCCTACGTCGTGGAACGTTCCGGCAACGGGGAAAGATCGTATGACCTCTATTCCCGTCTGCTCGAAAACCGTATCGTTTTCATCACCGGTGAAATTACGGACGAAATGGCAAACTGCGTAGTTGCGCAGCTGTTGTATCTGGAAAATGCAGACGCTACCAAGGATATCACGCTCTATATCAACAGCCCGGGCGGCAGCGTCAGCGCAGGCATGGCGATTTACGATACCATGCAGTATATCCGTTGCGACGTAGCCACCGTGTGCATCGGGCTTGCGGCGTCCATGGGTGCGGTGTTGCTTTCCAGCGGCGCAAAGGGTAAAAGATACGCTTTGCCGCACAGCGAAATCATGATCCACCAGCCCTTGGGCGGAGCGCAGGGGCAGGCAAGCGACATTTTCATTCAGGCGGCGCATATGCAGCGCATCAAAAATTCGCTCACTGCCATTTTAGCCGAAAATACGGATAAACCTTTTGAAGTGATTGAAAAGGAAACGGACAGAGACAACTATATGTCTGCGGAAGAAGCGAAGGCTTACGGCTTAATCGACCGTATTTTTGACAACCGCGCATAAGTTTATCTGAATCATTGTTCACACTACCTTATTAAAAGTTTTATGGAAATGCACTTTCTTGCCCCGAATACGGGCGGAAGTGCGTTTTCCGTCAGTTCATCTCATTCCCGGTAGGAGGATTTATGGAAAGAACGGATCATTGCTCATTTTGTGAAAAATCAAGAAAGGACGTCAGATACCTGATCGCCGGTCCGGACGGAGCGTTCATCTGCGACGAATGCGTCAAGATGTGTTCCGACCTGATAGACAGGGACAGCCGAATGGGAAATCTCCCGGCAGTCCGCTTGCGTAAGCCTGCGGAAATCAAAGCGGAACTGGATCAGTATATCATCGGTCAGGATAAGGCAAAAAGAGTCCTTTCCGTGGCGGTGTATAACCATTACAAACGCATCAACGACAGCTTGCAGCGGAACGCACAAAAGGAAGAAGGTTTGGAAGAGGTGGAGATTGAAAAGAGCAACGTGCTATTGCTCGGCCCTACGGGGAGCGGTAAAACGCTGCTTGCCAAAACGCTCGCCCGCATTCTGGACGTCCCCTTTGCCTCTGCGGATGCAACCACCCTCACGGAAGCCGGCTACGTCGGCGAAGACGTGGAAAATATTCTGCTCAAACTCATTCAAAACGCAAACTATAACATCAAAAAAGCGGAGCGGGGCATCATCTATATCGACGAAATCGACAAGATCGCGCGCAAGTCGCATAACGTTTCCATCACGCGGGACGTTTCCGGCGAAGGCGTGCAGCAGGCGCTGTTGAAGATTATTGAAAGCACGGAATCCAACGTACCCCCCGAGGGCGGCAGAAAGCACCCCCAGCAGGAATTTTTGCGCATCAACACCACGAACATCCTCTTCATCTGCGGCGGCGCATTCGTGGGGCTGGATAAGATCATAGCCGAGCGGCAGGATTCCTCCTCGATCGGCTTCGGCGTCAAGGAACATAAGACCGCCGGGGAAGATCCCGATATTCTGGATAAGGTGGAACCGCACGATCTCATCAAGTTCGGTCTGATTCCCGAATTCGTCGGCCGTATTCCCATCGTCGTCAACCTTTCGCCCCTCGATGAAAACGCCCTCGTCCGCATTCTGACGGAACCGAAAAACGCCCTCGTGAAGCAGTATAAAAAGCTCGTTTCCTACGACGGCGTAACGCTGGAAATCGAAGACGAAGCCGTCCGCGCCATTGCGGCTACCGCCATCGAACTCAAGACGGGCGCAAGAGGCTTGCGCACCATCATCGAAAATCTCATGACGGACGTCATGTTCGATATCCCCTCGGACGAAAATATCGAAAAGGTAGTCGTTACCAAGGAATGCGTAACGCAGAAGACGAAACCGCAGATCATCTATAAGCAAACCGCATAGGCAAGTTGTTTTGCCGATTGCGCCCTTTCCGATTCCTGTGGCAGGAAACGGAAAAATTGAAAATTGAAAAACGAACGGAGACGGCTCATTTTGCAGCCGCCTCTTTTTTTGCCCTCGCTGCGCCCGCAAGGGGGCGAATAAGGGGAAGGGCGGAGAAAAGATATAAATATGTATAAAATTTTGTATAAATACGGCTTATATAGATA
>CAMAGA010000163.1 GCA_945833955.1 uncultured Clostridia bacterium | reverse complement strand
AAAAAACGATTCGGTAGTCGGATAAAAACGATTCGGTAGTCGGATAAAACGATTCGGTAGTCGGATAAAACGATTCGGTAGTCGGATAAAAGCAGCTAAGCGGCGAGATACCTCCTGATCGGGCGGTCAGGCGCAACGGCGAGCAATGCGCAATGTATAACAATGCGCAATGCATAATCGGTAATTCTGAATCGGCAACTCCTGACTCCGCATTCCGAATCAGAACGCAAACATCAGAACGTAAAAATCAGAACGCAAACATCAGAATGCAAAAATCAGAACGCAAAAGGGTGCGCCCGAGGCGGAAACTATTCCGCCTCGGGCGCATATTTTGTACCGTTACAGTGTATCGGTATTTTCAGAATTGCAGTATTTCGTTTTCCGCCGTTGCGTTGCGCGAACGGCGCACGCTTTCCATTTAGTTCTGAATTGCCTCGATCAATGCTTGCTTGCGGGCGATCAGTTCGGCTTCCGCCTTGTCAATGTCGTCCTTGTGCTTTGCCGCAAAGTCATCCAAAAAGGCGTTCTTGCGCTCGTTCAAGGCATCTTCCAGTTCCTGCGCCTTTGCCGTCAGTTCCGCCTGAACGTCCTTGCTGAAATTCTCTTCCAGGGCGGCAAGCTGTGCCTCGTATCCGCGCAGAGCCGCAACCGCGCTTTCCAGTGCGGCGTTGGCGCTTTCCCCGAGCTGTTCGTACAGGGCGAGTGCCTTTTCATAGGCCTCTTCGCTGAGCTGCAAAGTGATCACTGCGGAAGCGTATTCCGTTCCGTTTACGTCCAGAGAGGCTACGATCTGCTTCTGCTTTAAGAGGTCCGCCTTTGCCGCGCGCAGGGAAGCGAGCGATTTTTGGTAGGCGGAGTCGGGGGAAACGAGCAGGTCGTACCGGAGCTGATCCAGATTGTCAATCGCCGTACCGTAAACGTCCAGAACCGCTTTGTATCCGTTGTACACCAGCGTATGTAAGCCGCCCATTGCCTGAATGACTTTTGCCGTTTCTTCCCGTTCCGCAAAGGAGATTTCGTAGTCCTTTGCCTTGTAATAAGCTTCTCTCAGCGCTTCGGTGGGCAAAGTTGCCGTTTCCAGTCTGCTTACGGCAATCGCGCGGCAAAGTTCCTCTTCCGTCATGGCGTTGAGTTCCTCTTCGGTGTAGTCGCAGCACTCTGCGGCAATTTTGCGCAGTTCCTCTAATGCCAGAGCCTGCGCTCTTTCCACCTTGCCGGTAACGCCTGCCTTGTCCAGTGCGCTCTGCACCTTTTCGGCAGCCTTTTCGTACAGGGCGGCGGCAGCCTGCGCATTGCCGGATACGGAAACGGAAACCGTGTTTTCGTCCGCAGTTACGTTGCCTTGCACGAGGTACCCTGCCTCGCAGGAAATGGAAACGATGAGTTCTACCGCTTCTTCGGAAGTCTTGCCTACCATCGCTTCGCCTGCCAGAATCACGCTTCCGTCGTCGTTGAGCGCCGTTGCGGAAATTACCTTGTTTTCACCGTCCACCATCAGTTCGATGCTGGGGTTGATGTTTACCGTCATGCGCGTCGTTTCGCCTTCGGCGCCGTCGTTTTGCAAACAGCCGGAAAGGGGCATAACGAGCCCCGTGCACAGCACGGTTGCAAGCATCAGGGATGCTAATTTTTTCTTCATAGTTTTTATACTCCTTGCTTTTTATTTTGCTTTTTGTTGCGGAATGATACTGAAAATAAATGATACTGAAAATAATGGATTCAGCTTTATGTATTATACTGTTTTCCAAAAATAAAATCAACCGTTTTAGTGGGATAATCGGAAAATTTTTCGTCCGATAATTGACGCAAATAATAGAAACGGTTCTCTAACCCATTGTGCAAATGGGTTGCCCGCAGTGCGCCGACCTCTATGCTTTGGGCGGTTTTTTGCCGAGGTATTGGTAGAAGCCGCATTCGAGGTTGGCGTTGAAGAGTTTCTTTAAGCGGTTCTTGTCCGTGCGCATACCGAAGAATTTTTCAAATTCGGGGCAGGAAGTCAGGATATAGATGCTCCAATCGGGCAAAGACTTATACAGCTTGCCTAAATCCGCATACAGGCTGCGTATTTTGGCTATCTCGCCCATGCGTTCGCCGTAGGGCGGATTGGAGACGATGACCCCGTACCTCGTATCCGTTTGGAACTTGCGCATATCGGCGCAGGCAAAGCGGATAGATTTTTCCACGCCCGCCCGTTTTGCGTGGTATTTCGCTATGGAAACGGCGTTCGGGTCGATATCGGCGGCAAAAATATCCAAAGTTTTTTGCCTCTCTTCCGTATCGGCGGCTTCTTCCCGAGCTCTGAGCAGTACGCCTTGCGGAGCGCAACGCCACGCCGTGAAGTCAAAGTCCCGATTTTTCCCCGGCGCAATGCGTAACGACTTCATCGCCGCCTCGATGGGCAACGTGCCGCTGCCGCAGAACAGGTCCGCAAACGCCTTGTCCGCATGATAGACGGAAAGGTCGATCATCGCCGCCGCCAACGTCTCCTTGAGCGGTGCGGTATAGGCAAGGCTCCGATAGCCTCGCTTATGCAGACCTTCGCCGCTGGTATCTATGCTCACCGTCAGCATATCTTCGTAGAGGGAAATGCCCACGATCGTCCGCGCGCCGTCCTCCGCCAGCGTTGCGCCCGTAAGGGAGAGCTTTTCGCAAAGCCTTTTGACGATCGCCTTTTTCGCCACGCCGCCCGAAGCCTTGATTGCGCCGAGTTTGCTCTTTACGCTTTTACCCTCGATGCGGATGAGGGAACGGGAGTCGAGGTAATCTTCCCAAGGCAGGGAATACACGAAGTCGAAGAGTTCGTCGAACGTTTCGCATTTCTGTTTGCCGAGGACGATGAGAACCCGTTCGCCGCTCCGCAAAAATACGTTGAGTCTGGCTACGTCCGACCAATCGCCGCAAAGGGAAATTCTGCCGTTTTCCGCTTTCGTCTGCGCATAGCCGAGTTTTTCTAATTGGCGTTTGACAACCGCATCTAACCCGGATGCGAACGGAATGGATAAATTCATAGAGTACTCCTTTTCGTATACAGTATAGAGCAAAAAAGCGGATTTGTCAAATGCAGAGGAAAAATTTATAAAAAAAAGCCTTTGAAACACTTGCTTTTTCGGGTAAAAGGATATATAATAAAGGAGTACAAAGATGCAGGCATCGCCTATCGGTATGGCGTCAGCTTCCCAAGCTGATTTTGGCGGGTCCGACTCCCGTTGCCTGCTCCAAACTGACACACGAGCAGCTCGACCTGCTCCATAAAAATCGGGCACACTTCAAATGCGATGAATTATCAGGAGCATGGAAGTGTGTTTTATATTATATCGCAGACAACGCTCGTCGCCGACTCCCGGTCTCGGACAATGCAAGGAAATAACATTGTCCTCGGTCGGCGCAAACGCTTACATATGCGTTTGCTCATCTCGCCCCTACAAAGCGTTATCAACGCTTTGTTTGACGGGCAGCTCGTCCTGCTCCATAAAATCGGGCAAAAATGGTTATTTTTGCCCGATTTTTGCTTAATTTCAGCAAATTTATTGTACTTGCCCCCAATTT
>CAMAGA010000162.1 GCA_945833955.1 uncultured Clostridia bacterium | reverse complement strand
GGCGGAATCGGCAGTCGGCGCAAGGCGTGACGGGAAGTCCGTAAAAAACGGGCAGGATAATTCCGCAAAAGAAAAACGGGCAGGAAAAGAGAAAAAATAAAACGGGCAGGATAAGTCCGTAAAATAAAGCAGTCGGCGCAAGGCGTGACGGGAAGCCCGTAAAAAACGGGCAGAATAAGTCCGTAAAAATAAAACAGACAGGAAAATCCCGAAAAATAAATCAGTCGGGAAGAGAGTAAAAATTCAATCGGAAGGAAGGTGTAATATGGATACGAAAGAATCGTTGGAATTTGTAATGTTCGTGGGGATTCCTGCGAGCGGCAAGAGCACGGAAGCGGCAAAGTATAGGGAAAGAGGCTACGCAGTGTATTCCTCGGACGACGTCCGCGCGGAAATAGAGGAGAAGCTTGCGACGGGGCAAATGATCATGCCGAAAAATACCGACCTCAACAGTCTGGTATTCGATACGATCAAGCGGGAAACCATTCATTCTTTGCAAAGAGGGCAATCCGTCGTTCTGGACGCAACCAATCTGGGCAGAAAGCGCAGAATGAATTTCCGGAAATCCCTCTATAAAATCAACTGCATTCATACCTGCGTGTTGTTTATCACGGCGCCGCAGGAATGTATGCGCAGAAACGCTTTGCGGGTAGGCTATGCCAGAGTGCCCGAGGAAGCCATGTATAAAATGTTCTGCAATTTTGAATGCCCCTACTACTACGAAGGTTGGGACAGAATTATTCCGAAAGCAGACACCGTTCCGTATGCGTTTGATTTTGCAGAGGCGGCGGACTTTGCGCAGGATAACCCGCACCACACTCTGACGCTGGGCGGACACATGGACGCCGCTTACCGATTTGCCGTAACGAACGGTTTCAGCCAAGCGGTGCAAAGGGCGGCAAAATACCACGACGTGGGCAAACTGTACACCAAGCGATTTGAAAACCGCCGCGGGGAAAGGACGGAGATTGCCCACTTCTACGGGCATGAAAATTACAGCGCGTATCTCTACCTTGTGGAAGCGTGCTGCGGCAAGGACTTAACAGCCGAGGAATTCGACGGGGTGCTGTACGAGGCGAACCTGATCAACTGCCATATGCGCCCGCTGATCCGCTGGAAGAATAACCCCGACCTCAAAGCAAAGGACAGACAGTTCTTCGGAGAGCCCTTCTTTACGGATCTCGGCAACCTCAACCAATGCGACAGAGCCGCCCATTAAGGGGGGGCGCAAACCGAGACGGGCGGGAGCGGAATTTAGAAAAGTCGCAAACGGGCTCAACCAATGCGACAGAGCCGCCCATTAAGGGGAGCGCAAACCGAGACGGGCGGGAGCGGAATTTGGAAAAGTCGCAAACGGACTCAACGAATGCGACAGAGCCGCCCATTAAAAGGAGCGCAAACCGAGACGGGCGGGAGCGGAAATCGGAACACGGAAGGGGAGGATTATGAATAAAAATTCGGTAATTTGTAATTTTATAGCGGAGCATCCGAACGACTGGGAGCGGGAGCTTTCGGACGGGTACGGGATTCGGATCAAGAAGGAAGGGGATTACGCCATCTTCAATTACGGGTTGAATTGCGACTACTATCAGCCCGTCGTGCAGGAAGCGCGCGGCATCATTATAGACTGTAACCGTCTGGAAGTGGTTTGCTGGCCCTTCCGCAAATTCGGCAACTACACGGAGGGCTATGCGGACGCCATCGACTGGAACAGCGCCAAGGTACAGGAAAAGGTGGACGGCTCCATCGTCAAGCTTTGGTACGATTCCCTTGCGGGGCATTGGCAGTTTTCCACCAACGGCGTGATTCGGGCGGAGAATGCGCCCATCGAGAACATGGCGGGTCTGACCTACGGGGATATCATCCGTCGGGCGGACAACGTGGAGGAGATTCCGCTTGCAAAGCTCAACACGGATTATACCTATATTTTCGAGCTGGTCAGCCCGCAAACGAAAATCGTGATTGCCTATCCGAGAACTTGCCTGTACCATCTGGGCACGCGCAACAACGTGACGGGCGAGGAGTTGGAAGCGGATATCGGCATTCAAAAGCCCAAGGCGTACCCCTTAAACGGTCTGGATAACTGCATCCGTGCCGCCGTCGCCCTGAACAAAACGAGCGGCGCCGGGGAAGAGGTGGACAAGGAAGGGTTCGTCGTCGTGGATAAAAACTGGCATCGCATCAAAATCAAGTCCCCGGACTACATAATGATGCACCACGTTTCCACGAGTAAGACGGTCACCAAAAAGGAATGCGTTCGGATTTTACTGCATGAAAGGGACAGGCTGGACGGCATTTACAAAAACTGCCCGGAAATCATTCCGACCGTAAAGTATTACGATTACAGGATTGCGGAGCTGTTGCACGATGCGGATAAAATCGGAATACTTTCCCAAAGCTTATATAACGAGTTCAGTCACGACAGAAAGGCGGTGGCGAAGATCATTGCGGGGCATCGGCTGGCGATGGTGGGGTTCGCCTGCCTCGGCAAGGACGTGCGCGGGCGGGACGTGTTGCTGGAACTGCCGCCGGAAAGGTTTTGCAAGCTCATTCCGGATTATCAGCCGGAAGATATTTCCGCACTGTTCGTCCGTAGCTCCAAACCCGCCGACAAGCCGAACACTGCCGACAAGCCGAACCCTGCCGACAAGTCGAACCCTGTCGACAAGTCGAACCCTGCCGACAAGTCGAACCCTGCCGACGGAGAAACGCCGTGAAAGAGAGAAAGACGGGCGCAAGAGCCGCCGATAACGGAGGCAATCGAGCCAAGGGCGGCACTCCAACGTCGGCTACGTTCTGCAAACGCCGCACCGATAACGGGGGCAATCGAGCCAAGGGCGGCGGGGCGGGCAAAGGAGCGGTCGGCATCCGAAAGGGCAGGCAAGGCACGGCGGGGCTGACCTACGAGCTTTGCGAAGACGGAAGCTTTGCCGTCTGTACGGGAATCGGCACCTGCAAAAAACGGGAAATCGTGATTGCAGGCACGTATCAGGGCAAAGCGGTAAAGCGTATCGAAGAATACGCCTTTTCGTGGTGCGGCGGTCTTTCCGCCGTAACCGTACCCGACGGCGTGACGGGCATCGGGGAAAATGCGTTCTACGGGTGCAATGCGCTTGCAAGCGTCCTGCTCCCCCGAGGGTTGGAACGCATCGAAAGGAACGCTTTTGCGCAGTGCGAATCGCTTTTACGGGTGGATATTCCCGACGGCGTAACGGAAATCGGGGAGGGCGCGTTTGCGCAGTGCGAAGCCCTCTTAGCCGTAACGTTCCCGAATACGTTGGTTTCCGTCGGGAAAAATGCGTTCTACGGGTGCTGTGCGCTCGGCGGCGTTTTGCTTCCCGCAAGCTTAAAGCGCATCGGCAAAAATGCTTTCAGTAAATGCAGTTCTTTACTAAGCGTCTCCTTTGCTACGGGCGCAACGGGGGCAACCGACGAAACGGGCGCAACGGGGGCAACCGACGAAACGGGCGCAACGGGCGAAACGGGCGAAACGGACGCAACGGGCGCAACGGACGAAACGGGCGCAAGGGGCGCAACGGGCGCAAGGGGCGCAACGGGCGCAACGGACGAAACGGGCG
>CAMAGA010000161.1 GCA_945833955.1 uncultured Clostridia bacterium | reverse complement strand
TCCGAAACGTTGCAATTCAATCATATCCGAAGCATGAATTTCACTCTGCATGACTCCGATCCCTCCGATCCCGGCGAAAAGATTTTATTCGTATGCGATATAGGATACATTCAATCCAAAGACGATACGGAACCACAGTCATACCGCATTATTCTATCGGATAAAATCGTATAAAGAACGATATTCAAAATAAAATTGATTTTTCAATAAAAACTAAGCACCTCTCAAAGTGTCTGACTTTGAGAGGTGCTTAGTTTATACGGATTCCTTCCGTTTCCTCTGAAAATTTTTTATAGGCTTCCTTTTTCAAATGCAATCTTTCTACGCACGACAAGTATAGAAACGATGGCGGAAAAGACGACGGGAAGCAAAGCCCGAACCGTTGCGGAAATAGACAGCCGAACGGGAAATGCAATGCCTGCAAACAGGAAAATCAGATCGGATACTCCCTGCAGCATCCCCACGCATACGGGAAGCGCCAACAAAAAGGCTATGCCTGCCACGATGAGAAACTCGAACAGAAAACTGAAAGTAAGCTTCCGTTTGGACATTCCCACGGAAAATGCCGCATAATAGAATTGCCTGTTTTTGGAAAATCTCAAAATCGAAGTGCCCGTAGCATACGCTATGCTTGCCAGCAGGCAGAGAACGGCTATCAACGCTAAAACTGCGGAAATAAATTCTGCCGTCTGCGCCAACTTCCGCATAGAATAACTGTTATTCCCCACGGAAACGGACGCATTCTCTATCCCGAGCGCTTCCACCCGCTCCTTTATTTCCGTAAGGGAAGCGTAATCGGAAAAGAGCCGATATTCGTAAAAACAACGGGAAGAACTCTCCAATGCTTCCATGTCTGCAAACAGTAAATATTTCGTACTATTTTCCATTGCGGAAATCGAAGATAAACCGACGTCTATAACGCCGACTATCTGCAACGCCCCTGCAACGGGATGATTGAAAAAGTCCGTCGCTTGCAGGGCTTTCCCTAAGATATCCTCGGCGTTTAGCTCGCCCGTCAGAGAGAGGAACGCTTCACTCACCATACATTCGGAAGCAGACTGCGGTTCTCTGCCGCATAAAATGAATCATTTTTATCTGCAATAAAACGGCAACGACCGCAAACAGACAAAACAGCACGTGAAATCCGATTTCCGCCACGGAATATCCTGCACACAGATTCATCACTCCGTCATCCCCCGTAACGGTCTTTCCGAGCTCGCTCTTATACAAGGAATAAACCTGATCGACGGTACAGACGAGCGAAGCCGAAGTTTCCGCCTCCCCATACGCTATGAGGAAGGACGGCGTAAAGCCGCTTTGCAAGTAGCGCACTAAATCTCCGCTATAAGTTCCTGCCACACGAAAGCTCCCGACATAGTCCCCTGCCGAAACCGTTACGCTGTCCCCAACAGAAAGATTATACAACGTTGCATAAGTACGGAAAAGCCATATCGCATCTTCCTTTTTGGCAATTTCCTCTCCCGCAATATAGTTTTGCCATACGGGAAGCACTTTACAGATATGCAAGCCCCGACTGTACCGATCCACAAAAACTTCCGCTTCCCCGAAAGACAGCGTTACGTCGTACGTTTCCCCCGAAGCGGAATAATACACGCCGACTTCCGCATCGCCTGCGGATAGCGCAGGGGAATATTCGCACTGCATGACTAAGTATTCCGACCCTGTGTCCCCGATTATGTCCTCATATAAACCGGAAAGCATATCGTCCCGAACAAAACCCACAAAGAACACGACGGCAAACAGCAAAGCAAATACGGCACACACCCAAAAAAGGCGCAGGGAACGCTTGAAAAGAAGCTTCCAAAGATCAAAGCCGCTCATCGGAAATCACCCTGCCGTCTAAAAGCCGTATAATGCGGTCCGTCTTTTTTAAATCCTCTTCGTTGTGCGTAACCATAATCACGGTAACGCCCTCTTCGGAAAGAGAACGAAACAGTCGCATGATATTATCGCCGTTATCCTTATCCAGATTGCCGCACGGCTCGTCCGCAAGCAGAAAGGCGGGGCGGTTTGCAATAGCACGAGCAACGGCGACACGCTGTTTTTCTCCGCCCGAAAGGGTACCCGCTCTTTGCTTTTGCATCTGTTCCATACCGATAAAAGCAAGGCATTCCTCCACGCGCGCCTTCCGTTCCGCTCGCTTCATTCCGCCGATCAAAAGGGGAAGCTCTATATTTTCCGCCACGGTATAGTACGGTTCCAGCGAATAATCCTGAAAAACGAATCCGAGGCGGCTGTTTCTATACGCATTCCTTTCCCTTTCGGTCACCTGCCAGACGTCCTTGCCGTCCAAAAGAATTTGCCCTGCCGTGGGCTTTAACAATAGTCCCGCCATTTTCAAAAGCGTACTTTTACCGCTGCCCGAACGCCCCGTAATGGCAATAAATCCGCCGTCGAATGCAAGGCTGACTTTTTCAACGGCGGATTTCGTTCCGAAATTTTTTGTAATATCTATGATCTGCAACATTTTATGCATCCTGTTGTACGTAAGTACTATAGCTTTCTTCCCCATCGTTGCGAACAAGCGTAATCTTTCCGGACTGCGTATTCTCCGCAACCACGCCTTGTTCCCACTCGGAATAGCTCCGGAAAGAAAAGATGAGCGATTCAAAATCAAAATCCAACGGGACGGATAACAAAACCGCCGCTGCCTTTTGCGTTTTGGGCAACACATCGTCCTCAAAGCAGATCGTATCGTAATGATCGGAATCCAGTCGGATACCGCAAACGGAATTGCCGTCCGCATAATAATAACCGTAATACTTACCGGGCGTTTGAATCAGTAACAATGCGGATTCCTCAAAATATTCTGCCGTATAGCGCATATTCAATAAGTTTTTCAAAGAGCTTGTTTCCGACAAAAGTGCGCTATTTTCAATATATTCTGCGAGTTCATCGACCGAGCCAAACAGAGACGCTCCGACTTTTTCTATATCCTGCGCAGTATGATCATCCGAAAAATTAATTGTAGATGAAGAGAGCAAAGAAGTATGTACGATTTCCACTTGTGCGGATAAATTTTCAGACACGGAATCTTTCGTCTCGATAAAGCAAGCATACGGAACTTTACTTTCCCGCTTTTCCTCGCTCATCAACGTTGCAACAGTAGAAATATTGCACACGCCGTCCGCGAATTCAACGTCAGATACGATAAATTCGCCAGCGTTCAGGTCTGTTTCAAAAAAGGCGACGATGAGGTTATTTTCCTCAAAATAATCAGCATTGTAACGCTCGTTTTTCGCCTGATATTCCACCGTTGTATATTTGTTATCGATATTTTCTTTTCGACTGAACAGGATGGATTCTGAAATCTTATCTCTGCAGAATTCGTCGTAAGTTTCAAAAACCAACGTTTTTTGCATATCTGAGATCTTATCATCATTATTTCCCATATAACACACAAAGCTTCCGCGGGAAACAACTTCATTCATGTCCCGCACTCGTACTTCTACGCCGCAGGCATTGGCAACACATAAAACAACTGTAATCAAGAGCGCACCCAATATGCGCAATGCATTCATTTTTTTCCGCTTTTCCTTGGTTCTGAACATGAGCATA
>CAMAGA010000160.1 GCA_945833955.1 uncultured Clostridia bacterium | reverse complement strand
TTGACGGGCGTGCGCAATCGGCGCACTTTGGGCAGCCCGATTACGCTGGAAGTTGCCAATCGGGACTATGCGAACTGGCAGCAGATCATGGCTCCGGAGGGGTGCGACGTAACCCGCCGTACCGTTACGGAAGTCCGCCCGGGACACGCCGACCTGACGGGGCTTCTCAAATACGACCAGACGGACGCCCGCAATATTTTGGAACGCGCGTCTGCTCGGGAAACGGCGATCCGCGTTGCCGCCAGTACGGTTGCACGGCAGTACTTACAGGCGTTGGGCGTGGAAATTGCCGGTTACGTGCGCAAAGTGTGCGGCGTGGAAGATGCGAACGAGTATGCCTTTGACGAGCTTTCCCGTGCCAAGGATGAACCTCTGTTTATGCTGAGCGAGGAAAAACAGCGGCAAGCCATGCAAAAAATAGACGAAATCAAAGCGGCGGGCGATACGGCAGGCGGCTTGGCGGAAATTCGGATACGGGGACTCAAGAGCGGGTTTGGCAGTTGTATGCGGTATTCCGATAAGCTGGACGCAAAGCTTGCCTTTGCCGCCATGAGCGTGCAGGCGATCAAGGGCGTGGAAATCGGTATGGGATTCGGCGTTGCCGACAAACCGGGCAGCGAAGTGCACGACGAGATCTATTACGACGGCGGATTCAGGCGAAAGACGAACCGTGCCGGCGGCATAGAAGGCGGCATGAGCAACGGGGAAGAAATCGTACTCCGAGCCGCCATGAAGCCCATTCCGACCCTGATGCGGGGCTTGCAGACGGTGGATTATCTGACCAAGGAGGCGTGCATTTCGAGCAAGGAACGTTCGGACGTTGCCGCCATCGCCGCTTGCGAAATCGTACTCGAAAGCGCGATTGCCCTGACGCTTGCGGAAGTCGTTTCCGAACGGCTGGGCGGAGACAATATGCAGGAAGTAACGGAACGCTACCGCGCGTTGCCATAACAAAACAAAGGAGAAGAGAATATGTGGAAAATGGCGGTCATCGGCAAGGACGTTTCCAAATCGTCCAGCCCAAAAATGCATACGTTCATTATGCATAAGCTGGGCGAAGAATGTACATACGATACGGTTTCTCTCACGGCGGAGGAATTTCAACGAAGAGCGGAAGGATTATTTAGCGAATACGACGCCTTCAACGTAACCATTCCGTATAAGCTTTCCATTCTGCCCTATCTTTCGTCCGTAAACGGGGACGCAAAAACGTTCGGTGCGGTCAATACCGTTCGCTCGTCCGACCGTTCCGGTTACAATACGGACGGGCTCGGTTTTATGCTGATGCTTCGGAATAATCAGATTGAAACGCAGGGGAAGAGCGCTTTGGTACTCGGTACGGGCGGCGCAGGCAGAAGCGTGGTGAAAAAGCTCCTAGACGGCGGCGCAAGCGTTTCCGTGTTCGACTTACGCAAGGAGAGCGCATTGGCGGTGCAGGCGGAGTTCGGCAAGGTGCGGGTGTTGGACGAGTTGCAACCCGAACGGTATGATATGATCGTGAACGTAACGGGCGTCGGAATGCACAAAACGGAGGGGATTTCCCCCGTAGGGGCGGACGTATTGCAGGAATGCGATATCGCCGTGGATCTGATTTACGTCCCGGAAAAGTCGGAGTTTTTGCGGATTGCGGAATCGCTGGGTAAAAAGATCGTCAACGGAAAGGCGATGCTCTTTTATCAGGCGTATTACGCAGACTGCATTTACCTCGGCAGGGAAGCGGACGAGGCGTTCGCAAAGCGCATTTTTGAAGAATATTGTACGCAAGTATAATGGAAGAATAAACGAAAGGAAGAAAATTATGAGGCTTTTGATTCTGAACGGCGTGAACCTGAATATGACGGGTAAGCGCGAACCGGGGGTTTACGGCGGCGAGACGTTGGAAGAGATCAACGCGCAGATCGCCGCATTCTGTAAAGAAAGGGGTGTGGAAGCAGAGTTTTACCAGAGCAATTACGAAGGGGATATCTGCACGAAGCTCCATACGGCGGAGGCGGACGGCGTCATTCTGAATGCGGGGGCATTCACGCATTACAGTTACGCCATTCGGGATGCGATTGCGGCAATTCGCATACCCGTAGTGGAAGTGCATATTTCCAACGTGCATAAAAGGGAGGAATTCAGACACAAATCGGTTATTTCCGACGTTTGCAAAGGCGTGATCTGCGGCTTTGGCAAATACAGTTACATTTTGGCGGTGGAGAGTTTTATTTTATGAATATAGTATTGTGTGGTATGATGGGCGTTGGAAAGACGACGGTTGGTATTCGGATTGCGGAACTTGCCAATATGCGTTGGCACGATACGGACGCAATCATCATTGATAAATACGGAAAGATTTCCGATATATTTGAGTTTTACGGGGAAGCGCACTTCCGCAGGTTGGAAACGGAAGTGGTAAAGGAGCTTGCGGAAGAGGATAATCTGGTTATCTCCACGGGCGGCGGTTGCGTACTCAAGAAGGAAAACTGCACGTACCTGAAAAAGAACGGGAAGATCGTATTTTTAAAGGCCAATCTGGATACCCTTTCCGCCAGAGTGCGCATCAACGACAGCCGCCCGCTTTTAAAGAAGAACGCCTTGGAAAAGATTCGGGAACTGTTGATCCGCAGAACGCCCATTTACGAAAAAGTTGCGGACATCATCATCGATACGGACGATAAGGATATCGACCACGTTGCAAAGGAGATTATCTTAAAAATAGAAGCTCTGCGGGAAGCGGAAGAGGAAGAAGCCAAAAAGAAGCAGAATATAGAGGCGGATAAGGAAGCCAGGAAGGTTGCCACGTTGGAAGAAAAGAAGTATATGTTTGAAGTATACAAGGACTTGCGCAAAGCAGCCAAAGATGAAAAGACTTCGGAAAAGCCCAAGACTTCCGAAGATTCGGAATGAAGACGGCGCTCGTTACGGGCGGTACGCAGGGGATCGGTCTGGGCATTGCAAAAGTGCTTGCGCAAAGCGGATACTTCGTGGGTATCACTTACGCCTCCGATACGGAAGCGGCAAAGAGAGCGGAAGAATCGCTCCTTGCCATTCCTGCCGCCTGCGGCGTGGCGGTTTACCGTGCCGACGTATCGGACGAAGAAGCCACCAAGGCTACCGTGCGGGATTTTATCGGCAAGGTGCGCCATATAGACCTGCTCGTCAATAACGCCGGCATCGACCTTTCGGGGCTTTTCATGGATACGACGCTTTCCGATTGGCAACGAGTGTTCGACGTCAACGTAACGGGGACGTTCCTGTACACCAAAGAAGTGTTGCCGCATATGCTGGAACGGGGTGGGAATATCGTGAATATCGCCTCTATCTGGGGCGAGGTGGGCGGCGCCATGGAATGCGCCTATTCCGCAACCAAGGGAGCGGTCATCGCCCTGACCAAGGCGCTGGCTAAGGAAGTTGCCTCCGCCGGGATACGGGTCAACTGCGTGTCCCCCGGGGTAGTGGATACCCGCATGAACGAACGGTTTTCTGCGGAAGAAAGGCAAGCCTTAGAGGAGGAAATACCGCTCGGCAGGATTGCCGGCAGCGAAGAGATCGGGCAGGCGGTACTGTTCCTTGCGGAAAGCGGAACGTATATCACCGGTCAGGTGCTTTCCGTAAACGGCGGCTTCGGCTGTTGAACAAAAAGTTGCAATCAACCAAATGAACGAAAGAAAAACGCACGGACGCATCCTTTGCGTCTGTGGGTTTTTTATAATATTCTGAAAAATGCAAAAATTTTTTGCATAAAAAATAAAACCCGCAAAAGAGGTAAATATAATAT
>CAMAGA010000159.1 GCA_945833955.1 uncultured Clostridia bacterium | reverse complement strand
AAATGCTTATCATATGGTTTATCAGTATTATAACGTAAAAGATTACTCGTTTGAAACATTAAAAGAAAACATAAAAAAACATTTGGAACAGGCGATCGAAGTAATTAAAGAATATAAGATTTAAATATACAAGATTAAAAGGCATTATCCCAATTTTGGGATAATGCCTTTGCTATACTATACTTACCTAAAACAAAAGGAGTTTCTATTATGGAATCAGCATTTAATAAAATTGTCGGCTATAAAAACCTAAAACGCTTGTAGTAAGGAACAAAGATTTTATTGAGGCGGTTGTAGATGGGGTGATGAAGAAAACGACGATCACGCATCAGGGCTTCTTAAAAATAAAGAAAAATTATTTGAAGGAGGTGAAAAAAATGACTTGGGAAATAAGATATTATTTGACTGAATCAGCATATAAATGCGGAGTTGTTGCTTATAAGGAAACCATCAAAGGCAATCGTAATTTTGCCATCTCATGGGCACAAGGCAAAGTAAAATGTTCCAACTATAAATTTTTTGATTTAGTACAAAAGTAAAATTCGGATTAGGGGCATTAATGTAAAACAACAGATTTTGCACAATGCACTATCCATAATACCCCTGAAACGACAGATTTTGGTGTCCGTTCGCACGAAACACGCATCCGAACACCGAAAGGTGTTCGGATGTTGTGCTTTATGTTCCACCAAATAAAGACTCGGAATTTTATTCAATTCCGAGTCTTTTTCTCTCAATCCGCACTTTTTTAGAATGGATCCGCTTTTCTAAATGCAATCATTTGCCAAGGCAATCCCGCTTCGCAGAGTTAAATTCGGATATCCTGCAAAATCTTACAAAAAATCTTTACATTTGTCTTGACAGATGTCAAAAAATGCGGTATAGTAAAAGTAGAAATCATAATGAATTGCAAAAGGTATACTATGATAGAACTCAAAGATCAATACGACGTCATCATCGTCGGCGCAGGGGTTGCGGGGCTGTACGCCGCACTCAACCTGCCTCGGGACAAATCCGTTCTCTTAATCGCCAAGGAAGGACTCCGAAAGTGCGACTCCTATCTGGCGCAGGGCGGCATCTGTATGCTCAAATCTCCTCTGGACTACGAAAGTTATTTCGAAGACACCATGCGTGCCGGGCATTACGAGAACAATCGGGAAAGCGTCGAGATCATGATCAAATCTTCGCCTGCCGTCATCGTCGATCTCATCCGTTACGGCGCAGACTTCCGCAAGGATGAAAACGGCGAACTTGCCTTCACGCGGGAGGGAGCGCACTCCGCTTCCCGCATCCTCTTCCACGACGACTGCACGGGCAAAGAGATCACCAAAAATTTACAGAAGGCGGTGCGGAAGCTCCCCAACGTAACCCTCGTACCCAACTGCACCATGCTCGATATTTTAGAGCAAGACAACGAATGCTTCGGCATCGTGGCTCGGGATAACAAAACGGGCAGACTCTTTTCCGTATATGCAAATTACACGATATGGGCTTGCGGCGGCGTAGGGGGACTATACACCAACTCCACCAACTACCGTTCCCTGACGGGCGACGCGCTGGCTATCTCCCTCGAACACAACATCCGTCTGGCGCATATAGACTACGTGCAGATTCACCCGACCACGCTCTACTCCAAAAAGAAGGGCAGACGCTTTTTGATTTCCGAATCGGTACGGGGCGAAGGCGCACACCTTCTGGATAAGAACGGCAATCGCTTTACGGACGAGGTGCAGGCGCGGGACGTAGTTACGGCGGCGATCCGCAAGCAGATGGAAAAGGACGGAACCGACCACGTTCTTTTAGATATGCGCCCTTTGGGAAAGGAGCAGATTTTAGACCACTTCCCCACCATTTACAAGCGTTGCCTTGCCGAGGGATACGATTGCACGGAACAACCCATTCCCGTAGTACCGGCGCAACATTATTTTATGGGCGGCGTTTGGGTAGACAGCCATAGCAAGACGAGTATGCAACGCCTGTACGCCGCAGGCGAAACGAGCTGCAACGGCGTACACGGCAAAAACCGACTGGCAAGCAATTCGCTTCTGGAAAGTCTGGTATTCGCGCAGCGTGCCGCATGGCATATTGCGGACGAGTTTTCTCCGTTGCCGACAGACCGTCCCGAAGCCGATTACGGGAAGTATGCGGACGTAAGAGAACTTTTTAAAGACTATAAAGAAAAAATCATCACGGAACGTGAAAGGGAGGCAAAAACCAATGAATAACCCCATTACCAATAAACTGCACACCGACGAACTGATCATGATGGCGTTGCGGGAAGATATTTCCGGCGAGGACGTTTCCACCAACTCCGTCATGCGCGAGTACCGCAAAGGCACCGTGGACCTCATCTGCAAGCAGGACGGCGTGATTGCAGGGCTCTACGTTTTTGAACGGGTCTTTAAACTTTTAGAGGAAGCCTGCGAAGTGGAAATGTTCGTAAAGGACGGCGATTCCGTAAAGAAGGGACAGCTGCTTGCCGTCGTTCGGGGCGATATCCGCACGCTACTCTCCGGGGAAAGAACGGCGCTCAACTACTTACAGCGCATGAGCGGCATTGCAACCTATACGAGAGAAGTCGCCTCTCTTTTGGAAGGCAGTCGCATCAAATTGCTGGACACCCGCAAAACCACGCCCAATATGCGCATTTTTGAAAAGTACGCCGTTACGGTAGGCGGCGGACACAACCACCGCTACAACCTTTCGGACGGGGTACTGTTAAAGGACAACCACATCGGCGCGGCAGGCGGCGTTGCCAAGGCGATTCGGATGGCGAAGGAATACGCTCCCTTCGTGCGGAAGATCGAGATCGAAGTGGAAAACCTTGCCATGTGCAAGGAAGCCGTGGAAGCAGGCGCAGACATCATCATGCTGGACAATATGAGCGTGGAAGATATGCGTACCGCCGTAAAACTCATCGACGGCAGAGCGGAAACGGAATGCTCCGGCAACGTTACCAAGGAGAACATCGCCCGCCTCAAAGAAATCGGCGTAGACTATATTTCGAGCGGTGCGCTCACGCATTCTGCGCCCATTCTGGATCTTTCGCTGAAAAATTTGCACCCCGTAGACTGAGAGACGATACGCAAATAAAGAGGCAATACCATGAAAGGAACGGAAAGAAGATCGCAGATATTACAGTGGATACGGGAAAGCGCCACGCCCGTTCCCGCCAATCTCCTTGCCGAACGGTTCGGCGTATCGAGGCAAAGCATCGTGCAGGACGTCGCTTTGCTCCGTGCCGAGCATTACGCCATTATATCCACCAATCGGGGTTACGTTTTAGCCGAAGACGAGCGTGCGACGCGGGTGTTCAAAATGTATCACAAGGACTGTGAAATCAGCGACGAACTCAACGCCATCGTGGATCTGGGCGGCACCGTGGAAGACGTATTCGTACAGCACCGCGTATACGGAAAGCTGGAAAGCGTTTTACACATAGAAACGAGAGTACACGTTGCGGAATACGCGCGTTCCCTGCAGGGCGGTATGAGTAAACCTTTGCTGTGCGTAACGGACGGCTACCACTACCACACGGTTTCCGCCGAATCCGAAGCGGTTCTGGACGAAATCGAATCCACGCTCCGCCAAAAAGGATTTTTAGTAGAAAAATAATCCCCCCCCGCGAACGGATGGACCACAAAAAAAACGGCTCGGTTGCAGTACACTGTAACCGAGCCGTGCCGTTTTCATTTTTACTTTTCCACCAAATCTCCACGTTTTGCGGGGAAACAGGCTTACGGCTCCGCTCCTTTATTCCCTTTCCCGTTCCTTATC
>CAMAGA010000158.1 GCA_945833955.1 uncultured Clostridia bacterium | reverse complement strand
GGGGGGAAAACCAATGCAATACGTCATCGCCATCGACGAGGGCACGACGAGTACTCGTGCCATGCTCTACGACCTTGCGCAAAAGAAATTCATTCGCACCGCTCAGCGGGAAATCCGTCAATACTACCCAAAACCTGCCTACGTGGAGCAGGACGCTTCCGAAATTTTACGAAAAGTCAAAGAGACAATTTGCGAACTCCTCTCTTCCCTTTCCGACGAAGACGAGGTGCTCGGCATCGGCATCACCAATCAGCGGGAAACGGTCGTGCTATGGGATAGGCGCACGGGCGAACCCGTATACCAAGCCGTCGTCTGGCAGTGCCGCCGCACCGCCGACTACTGCGACCGCATAGACGAATCCATGCGGCAGAAAATCAACAAAAAAACGGGGCTCGTAGTCGATGCCTACTTTTCCGCTACCAAGATCCGCTGGATACTGGATAACGTGCCTATGGCACAGCAACTTTTAGACGAGGGCAACCTTTACGCCGGCACGATCGATGCGTGGCTCATCTGGAATCTGACGGGCAACTTTGCCACGGACTACACGAACGCTTCCCGCACGATGCTCTTCAATATAGAAACGCTCGACTGGGACGAGGAGCTCCTTGCTTACTTCCGCATTCCCCGAACGGCGTTGCCCAAGGTGCAGGGTTGCACGGACGTATTCGGAGTGACGGAAATTTGCGGCAGGCGCATTCCCGTGGCGGGCTCGGCAGGAGACCAGCAGGCGGCTCTGTTCGGGCAGGGGTGCTTCACCGAAGGCGAAGGCAAAATTACATACGGCACGGGGTTGTTCCTGCTCTACAACACGGGCGAAAAATGCATCCGTTCGCAAAGCGGAATCGTTTCCACGATCGGCTACTCGGTCGGCGGCAAGGTTACCTACGCCATGGAAGGGAGCGTATTCAACGCCGGTTCCGCCGTGCAGTGGCTCAGGGACGAGCTTGGCTTTATGGCAAATGCAGCCGAGAGCGAGGCGATGTCGCTTGCCGTGGAGGATACGGGCGGCGTGTATGTGGTGCCGGCGTTCACGGGGCTGGGTGCGCCGTACTGGCGGCAGGACGTAACGGGCGTCATCACGGGCATCACGAGGGGCACCAACCGCAACCACATCACGAGGGCGGTTCTCGAAAGCATGGCGTATTCCGCACGGGTTTTAGTCGAGTGCATGGAGCGGGAGAGCGGCGTGCGCCCGTCCTGTCTGCGCACGGACGGCGGCGCATCGGCAAACGACTTTCTGATGCAGTTTCAGGCGGACGTGCTGGGCGTGGCGATCGACCGCCCCGTCGAGCGGGAAAGCACTGCGCTGGGCGCGGCGTTCCTCTGCGGTATCGCCGTGGGTGCGATTTCCCCTGCGGAAGTCAAAAAGTACCGTAAGACGGAGCGCATCTTCCGCCCCGCATCCGATCGGGCAAAATTCGATGCGCTTTTCGCCGGCTACGAAAAAGCCGTGCGGAAATGCTTATTGTAATCAATAATGCTTATTATAATCAATATAGAATAAAGGAGAATACAAATCATGGAAGTTTTACACCGGGAAAGCGAATACGATTCCGCAGACGGAAAATCGCATATTCATTACCATATATGGCAACCGCAGGGGGAAGTAAAGGCGGTAGTACAGCTCACGCACGGCATGGCGGAGCATATGGCTCGCTACGACGGCTTTGCCCGACTCTTGGCGGAAAACGGCATGGCGGTGGCAGGGCAGGACCACCCCGGGCACGGCGGCTCCGCCCAAAAGGAGAACTACGGCTTCTTTGACGAAAAGGACCCGAACGGCGTCGTTATCCGGGATATGCGCACGCTCACCAAAATCATGAAAGAACGCTTCCCGGATCAGCCGTACTTCCTCTTCGGGCATAGCATGGGTTCCTTCTTTGCACGGGAATACGCCTGCCTGTACGGCGAGGACCTGCAGGGCGCAATCTTCTGCGGCACGGGCGGTCAGGCGGTTGCGCTCGCCAATATCGGCAAGTTCGTCTGCAAGACGATCGCCCGCTTTCAGGGCTGGCATTATCGCAGTAAATTCGTGGACAACTTGGCGAACGGCGGCAACAACAAGCGCATTGCAAACCAAAGAACGCCCTTCGACTGGCTCTCTGCCAATGCGGAAAACGTGGACGCATACATGGCGGACGAGCGGTGCGGCTTCCTCTTTACGGTCAACGGCTACTACGGCTTGTTTGACGCTATCTCCAAAGTGATGTCGCCTAAGTACGTGCGCGCCATGCCCAAGGCGTTGCCCGTCCTCTTCGTGGCAGGGCAGGAAGACCCCGTGGGCGCATACGGCAAGGGTGTGGAACGCTCCGCCGCTCTTTGCCGCAAGGCAGGGCTCACGGACGTAACCGTGCAACTCTTCCCTACCTATCGGCACGAGATCTTAAACGAGAACGACCCTGCGGTCGGGCAATATATCTTAGACTGGATTGTAGAAAAATTATGAAACTCGTATTCATTCGCCACGGCGACCCCGATTACGCACACGACTCTCTGACGGAAAAAGGCTTTCGGGAAGCGGAACTTTTATCCGAACGGGTCAGAAACTGGAAGAACGTAACCGCCTTTTACGTTTCCCCTCTGGGCAGAGCGCAAAGGACGGCAGAGCCGTGTTTGCAAAAATCGGGCAGAACGGCAACCACGCTGGACTGGCTGCGGGAGTTCTTTTATCCCATCGAGGACGCAAAGACGGGCGAAAAATGCATTCCGTGGGACTTTATGCCCGCCGACTGGACAAAGGAAGAGGCTCTGTTCGATAAAGACGAGTGGAGCCTTACGCCCCGTATGCGCTCCGGCGAAGTGGGGGCGCATTATCGGGCGGTATGCGACTCTCTGGACGAATTGCTTTTACAGTACGGTTACAGGCGGCACGGAAATTACTATATCGCAGAGCGGGATAGGGGCGATACGCTCGTCTTCTTCTGCCATTTCGGCGTGAGCATGGTTATGCTTTCCCACCTTCTGAACGTTTCGCCCGTGGTACTGTGGCAGGGGCTGTTCTGCGCGCCGACTTCCGTCACGGTACTCTGTTCGGAACAGCGTGAAAATCGGGACGCCTACTTTCGTGCCTTCTGCGTGGGGGATACGTCGCACTTGCGGACGGGCGGGGAACCTGCCTCGGCATCCGGCTATTTTGCGGACCCGTTTTTGGATTAGGAGCAGCTTATGAAAAGGAATATCGTACTCATCGGTATGCCCGCCTCGGGCAAAAGCACGGTAGGCAAGACCGTAGCCAAAAAATACGGCATGAAATTTATAGACGGCGACACGCTCATCGAGGAACGCTACGGCAAACGCCTGCGGGAAATCATCGCCGAATCGGGCAACGAAGGCTTTCTGCAGGTGGAAGGCTCCGTACTTTCCTCCATAGAGGCGGCGCATTCCGTCATCGCCCCCGGCGGCAGCTGCATTTACGAAGAAGAAGCCATGCAGCATTTACGGGAAATCGCCGTGGTCATCTATCTGCAAACGCCGTTCGAGCGCATTGCGGAACGCATCGGAGACCCTGCGCAGCGGGGCGTGGTTCTGCCGAGCGGCTATACCTTGCTCGATCTATACAACGAGCGCACGCCCCTCTGCGAAAAATACGCACACTTTTCCGTAGATACTTCCAAAACGTCCATGCACGGGACGGTGGAAGAAGTCTATCGCCTCTTCCGCACGGGCAAAAACTTATGAGCGCAACGGGCGGGAACGGGCAAGCGCAAAAACATATAAACATATAAGCGCATAAACGCAAAAAGAACGCCGCTTCCGCACGGCACGATTTAAAAATTTAACAAAAAAATTTTCCAA